>NZ_JBQKEV010000005.1:0-196398 GCF_052121135.1 Bifidobacterium sp. LCP19S3_E9
CCGCCGCCGCGGTCTTGTGGGTTTGGGTTTTTTTTTGGGGGGGCGTGCTGGGGGGGGGGGGTTGGGGGGGGGGGGCGGTGGGGGGCCCCCCCCCCCCCACGCCGATACCTTGTGGCTCACCTGCGAAACCGGTGGTAACTCGCCGCCATGCAATCACCCGGGCACACCACAACGAGATATCCCCCGGTCCGACCAAGAAACTCCGCAAACCACGCCACTCAGCGACCAACCGGTCATACCGCGGTGAGCATTGTTATCCCCTCTCCTGGCCAATCCGCCATGTTCCCGCATGTTCCCTCTCTCCCCCCATCTCCTCCATCTCCCCCCATCTCCTCCATCTCCTCCACCTCGCTCATCTTGCCTATCTCTCTCATCTTCCCCATCTTGTCCCTCTTCCCCCTCTTCCCCATCTCACCTATCTCCCCTATCTCGTCCATTATTTCCCCAGCGATTTCTGATATTCCGCGGTTGTTGCTCACCTGAACGGTTAATCCTGCGTACAATGGGGGGGTATGGTCACCATGAAGGATATTGCAGCAAAGGCGTGCGTATCAATCTCCACTGTCTCACTGGTCATCAACCACCGCGACAAAGGTCGCGTCAAACCCGACATTGCGGCGACTATTTGGAAAGTCGCCGAAGAACTCGGATATCATCCGAACGCCATGGCCCGCTCATTACGCAGCGGCCGGACACACACCATCACTTTTATCAGTGACCAAGTCGCCACCACCCCGTACGCGGGCGAAATCATTCACGGTGCCGAAGATGCAGCCCGCCAACTCGGGTACATGATGTTCATCATCGATGCCGACGACGAACGCGACATCAGCGGCGACATCGACCGCATGCTCAGCTGGGGCGTGGACGGTTACATTTACGCCAAATTCGCCAACCGGTACATCAGCGTGCCGCCGACACTCGACGATATGCAGGTCGTCGTCGTCAACGCCGAGGAGCGCACCGTCATCCACCCGCGAATCGAGCCGGACGAATTCTCAATCGGATACGACGCCACAACACGACTGATCCACGCCGGATGCCGCCGCATCGCATACATCGGCTGCGATGAGCCTGCCATCGCCCAAGTCGGACGGTTCAAAGGGTATCGTCAGGCGCTGAAAGACGCGGGAATACCATTCGACAAGCGGCTGACCAGCAGGGTCTCCCACGGTCGCCCCGCTCTCGAAGCCGTGTGCAAACTGCTGGACGACACGCATCCGGACGGCGTGTTCGCGTTCAACGACGCGCGTGCGGTCTACGTGTATGATTACGCGTTCCAGCATGGGCTGACCATCGGCGAGGACCTGTCAGTCATCGGCGTGGACAATCATGAAGTCATCTGCGATACCACCGTACCGGCGTTAACCAGCGTGGAACTGCCCCACTACGAAATGGGCTTCTGGGGAGCGTGCAAAATCATCTCCATGATCGAAGGCACCGACCCGATTGAGCAGGAACGTGTCACGCCATCATACAATGCCGCGTCCATGCCGCCGTTGGATACTGACGGTCCTGCGCGCATTCATTGTGCCATCGTTGAAAAGGAATCCATCGTCGGCGGCCCGCGCACGCACGACGATTCCGAACCGGCGCAGACCGCTGGGAGCAACGCGAATCCGAGCTCATCTGCTTCTGCCGACGGCTCACGACTCACTCAGCGTCGATAGAAGCAAGTACCGACGCTCACGACACCTTCAACGTCGATAGAAGCCTCTGCCGACACTTACGACACCCTGAGCATCGGCAGGAGCAGACATAGGTCACCCGCATCGGCACACAGTTGATGATTGTGACGCGGATCAACACAGACGCCGGCACCAAACAGACCAACCAGGCGGGCCAAGCTTTACTTCTTCACTCCACCGAACCGACGATCACGATGAATGTAGTGATCAATCGACCGCCAGAACGCCTCACGCCCATAGTCAGGGAACAATTCCGGCACAAAATCGTATTCCGCGTAAGCCGCTTCCCACGCAAGGAAGTTCGAGGTACGCTGCTCCCCCGACGTGCGGATCACCAAATCGCAGTCAGGAATATCCGGGTTATACATGTGCTCGGCGATCATCTTCTCAGTCACACGATCACCCTTGATTTTGCCCTCGCGCACCTCACGCGCGATATCCGCACACGCGTCCGCGATTTCGGCACGACCGCCATAATTGATGCAGAACACCACGTCGATGACCTTGTTGTTCTTCGTGCGTTCCATCGCCATCTCAAGTTCATCAATCACCGACTTCCACAACCGCGGACGACGGCCAGCCCAACGCACGCGCACACCCCACTCGTCCATCTGGGCGACACGACGATGGATGATATCGCGAGAAAAGCCCATCAGGAACCGCACTTCCTGCGGCGAGCGCTTCCAGTTCTCCGTGGAGAAGGTGTACAAGCTCAAATATCTGACGCCACATTCAATTGCGGCAGCGATCGTGTCGAACACCACCGGTTCGGCAGCCTGATGGCCATCGGTGCGGATCAGCCCGCGCTGCTTCGCCCAGCGGCCATTGCCGTCCATAATCACGCCGACATGACGCGGCACCTTGTCCTTCGGGAAATCCGGGATGATTGATGGGTCAGAGAATGGGACCGCCGGCACATCCAGCGACTTGTAATCCACATGTTCGAAAGCCATGATTACGAATCTAACAAGCGCAGCGAACGAATCGGCCGTTCCATATAGTATTCTCCCCATTCCTCGACAAGTTTGCGCGTGTCGGCACGTTCCGCGAGCGTGTCAAGAATCGCCCAATCACCCTCCACCAACGCCTGAAGCTGTTCGCATGTATCCAGCGTGATCCGCCGCGAGCCAGGGACATGATCTTTCACGCACATCACGCCGCCCGCGGGAACAGAGAAGAAATCCAGATCATCACGTCCGCCACATACCACGCACGCATCAAGACGAGGCGTCCAACCGGCGTGCGACAACGCGCGCAACACATACGAATCCCCGATCGCCGCACACGGGTGCGCATGACGGGACAGCGCATTCAACGCCCCCGCCAACAGCAGATACTGGGCGGCAGAAGGCTCATTCTCCGTGGAAATCAAACGGTCGGCGGTCTCGACTATCTCGCATGCAGCCGCATACGCTTCAAAATCGCCGACAATACCCGCAGCATACGTTGAAATCGAAGCCGCCTGCGACACCACGTCGAGAGAACGGCCTTCAGCGATCAACAGGTCATCGCGCATAAACGGCTCGAGTCTGCCGCCGAATCTTGATTTGACACGACGGACGCCTTTCGCCACCGCCCGGATCTTGCCATGGTTGCGCGTGAGAATAGTGACGATGCGATCCGCCTCGCCGAGCTTGATGGTGCGCAGCACCACGCCCTCATCACGATACAGGGGCATAACGCCGACCTTCCGCTGCGCGACATGCCGTCCGACAGGCGACGCGAACCCGACACCGCACGCGATATCTCATCCGTTGCATTTCAGTTGATGATCTTTCAGTACATAAACCTTCAGTAGATGATCGTTCAGTAGATGAACAATCCCCAGAACGCGAAGAACAGCAGCACATGGAACATGGCGAACGCCGTCACCCAGAACAGCACCCGGGCGAAGCGCTTCGAAGCGAGCACCGGTTCACGGCCGCTCACCACATCGCCAATCGCGCCTTTGCGCGGAGGCAGCTGCGCAAGACCGCGGGTTTTCGCGACTTCAATCAGCCGTGTGAACACGCGCGACCACGCCCACACCACCAATGTGCACACCACTTGGATGACCGGCCAACTCCAATACATCATGCCCGGATCCTCCGCCGGCGCGCCACCCCACGCGAGTTGCACAATACCCATCACCACTTGGCCCAAGCCGCCGCAGAATAGGAGGAACGTGGCGAGCGTGGTAATCGTCAGACTCAGGAGAGCCCCACCGAACCCGTATTTGAAGCCGAGCGCGGGCCCTTTCCTGCGAATCATGAACACGATTTTCCGTATCAACGCCACTATGCCGATTATCAAGGTGAGCAGCAGCGTGACCAGCATCGCGATATGAATCCAAGCCCCGTACAGGGTCAGACCGCGATCCGCGTGCAAATCCTTCGGAACAGCAATCGACTGGTAGAGTGTCGTTCCCGCCGCCCGTTCACTGGTCTGTTCAAGCCCGGCAGCGGTGCCGACCGTCCAAGAAACCATGTCTTTGACATAATCGTCCGCGAATCCGGTGCCGGAATCCGCCTCATTGCCCAATCGCAGGACATGATTCGCCACCGGATAGCTGCGAATGGTCACATCCCAATTGCCCGACCGGTGCGCCAAATCGAGAATCTCCCGCGTCCCTTCGACCTGAGCGGTCATCACATCCTTCGAACCATAGGCGACGAAAGTGGGGATGGAATAGGCGGCAGGCTGTTCGATGTCGAGATCGAAATTCTTCAAACCGAACAGGGTGCCGTCCATATCGAACACACGGCGCACGATTGACTGGTATCCGCTATGCGCACCGACCAGAGTGAAATCTTGTGAAGCGAGGAAGCCGAGCGACTGTCGCGGGGAGAACACCATCGGGCTGAGCAGCACCTGGAACGCGATCTTCGGATCCAGCCGCAACAGGTACGAGCTGATCCATGTGCTTTCGGATGTCGCATAAATGCCGACTTTGGCGGCATTGACTTGTTTCAGCGATCGCAGATAGTTGATTGTCTGATCGTAGATTTTCGCGGAGGCCGGATAGTCCCGGGTGATGTCTGTCGTTGACCATATCGGTTTGTCGATGACCGCGGTCACGAAACCGGCCGATGACAACGAATAGGCGACATCGCCGAACGAGTTGTCACAGGTTCCGTACCCGGCGCCGTGCATGAACACGACACCTGGACGATTCGACCCGGCGCCTTTCGGCTCGCGGATCAGCACGCGTATATGCTGGATTTCGCCCGTGGATGGGCGTTTCGCATCGATGGTGATATAGCGCTGAGTGACCTTGTAGGTGCCGACCGACGGCAAGGCATGGCCTGTGGTGTTGTTGAACGTGACTGATGTGTCGCCGGTGAGCATGGACATGGTTTGCCCAGTCGGCTGGATGTTCGCGCTGACGGCGGTGATATGGGAGACGCCTACGAGAATGCCGAGCAGAATGATGAAAATGGGAACGCTGACGGCGAGACGATGTCCGCGGGACCATGCGACGGGCTCCTGCTTGGACTGGCGGGCGCGCTCGGCAGTTGTGTCGGTGGGTAGCGTGTCAGCGGGTAGTGTGCCGGTCTGGCGAGCAGTCGGTTCAGCGGCATGCATATCGGACCGATGGACGGCTTCTTGGCCGGTTGAGGAGCTGCTCTGGCGTTCTTCCTGATTCGACACATCAACTATTCTAACGAGGACCATGGCCGTTCAGCCGGTCGCAAGAACCAGACCGGAATCACCTAAATCGGCAATCCTGCGCTCCCCCCTCAGCTTTTGCCGACGCTCAGCAGTGCCTCAGTGTCGGCAAAACCTTCTACCGACACTCGCAGCACCCTCAGCGCCGGCAGAAACAGAACCACAACCCCCTGCCGACATTCACAGCACACTCAGTGTCGGCAGAAGGTGGGGGTCGACGGTGTGTTGGGTATGCGACTGGGACGCTCCATTCACTTACGCGTTAGGGTGGGTCCCGCCGGTAATCGGGACGACAACCGGGCCACTTTTCGCGACGGGCGTGCCGCTTGCTGCACTTTCGATCTCCATTCGTCCAGCGATCTCGCGCGCATGCTCGAGCAACGTCGGAACAATCTGGTCTTCCGGTACGGTCTCGATGACCTTGCCCTTGATGAAAATCTGCCCCTTGCCATTGCCGGAAGCCACGCCCAAATCAGCCTCGCGCGCCTCCCCCGGACCATTGACGATGCAGCCCATAACCGCAACACGAATCGGCGCTTTGATGTCCTTAAGCCCTTCCGTCACCTGCTTGGCAAGCTCAATCACATCAACCTGCGCACGCCCGCAACTCGGGCAGGAAATAATGTCGAAATGCCGTTGGCGAAGCCCCAGATACTCGAGAATCTTGCAACCAACCTTGACTTCCTCGACCGGAGGCGCGGACAGGGACACGCGAATCGTGTCCCCGATGCCTTCCGCGAGCAGCGCACCGAACGCAAGGCATGACTTGATAGTGCCCTGCCACGCAGGCCCGGCCTCGGTCACGCCCAGATGCAGCGGCCAATCGCCCTTGCCGGCGAGCAGACGGTACGTCTGGACCATGGTGACTGGATCATGGTGTTTGACGGAAATCTTGAAATCGTGGAAGCCAACATCCTCGAACATGCGGGCTTCCTTTAACGCCGAAGCGACGAGGGCCTCAGGGGTCGGCCCGCCGTATTTCGCATACAGCTCCTTGTCAAGCGAGCCGGCGTTCACACCGATACGCAGCGAAATGCCCGCATCCGTAGCCGCCTTGCAAATCGAAGGCCCGACCTCGTCGAACTTGCGGATATTGCCCGGGTTGACACGTACCGCGGCGCACCCGGCGTCAATCGCTTGGAACACATATTTGCTTTGGAAATGGATGTCGGCAATCACCGGAAGCGGGGATTTCGCGACGATGGCGGGCAACGCGTCCGCATCATCCTGACTGGGTACTGCGACGCGAACGATGTCGCAACCCGCCTGCGCGAGCTCACCAATCTGGCGCAACGTGGCGTTTACGTCCACCGTCGGCGTGTTGGTCATCGACTGCACGGAAATCGGGGCACCGCCGCCGACGGGCACCGGACCGACCATGATGCGGCGGGACTTGCGCCTCGGATGCAACGGGCTTTCGCTGATATCAGGGGCTCCTGTCTTGCGGAACCCCGTCTCGCCGCTTGCGGTCAATTCATCGTCTTGAATGCTGATGCTTTCCTTCACACCTGCTTGTTTATCAAAACATCGGCACGTTGGCGCGCTTCATGCTCAACTTGCCCCATTTCCTCCACGGATGCGAACAGCGGATTGCCGCGAAGCTCCGCATCCATCTGATCGATCACCGCCTTGACCGTGTCTACAATGCCCAGATACGGCAGCCGGCCGTCGAGGAACGCATGAACAGCCTGCTCATTCGCCGCGTTCAGCACCGCTGTATGTTTCTCGGAGGCGGCGAGGCACTGCCGGGCGAGGTTCACCGCGGGGAACGCCTCGTTGTCCAGGGGTTCGAAAGTCCATTGCGCAGCTTGCGTCCAATCGCACGCAGCAGCCACGTTTCCGAGACGCTCGGGCGCGGACAGTCCGAGCGCAATCGGCAAGCGCATGTCCGGCGGCGACGCCTGGCAAATGGTCGCGCCATCACAGAATTCGACCATGGAGTGCACGATGGACTGAGGGTGTACCGTCACCTCGATGCGTTCCGGCGGAATATCAAACAGCCGACTCGCCTCAATGACTTCCAAGCCTTTGTTCATCAGGGTCGATGAATTAATCGTCACCACCGGGCCCATATGCCACGTGGGATGGTTCAACGCCTGTTCAGGGGTGATTTCGGTCATATCCTCGCGGCGCATCCCGCGGAACGGCCCACCTGAAGCGGTGACGATAAGCTTCGAGACTTCGCTGTGGCGCCCCGAACGCAACGACTGCCAAATCGCGGAATGCTCAGAATCAACCGGGTTGATCTGCTGGTCACGCACCTGGGCGCTGAAGAGCAGATGACCGCCTGCGACCACGGATTCCTTGTTGGCCAACGCCAGTTGCGATCCCGCTTGCAATGCAGCGATGGACGGCTCAAGG
The DNA here is from genome assembly GCF_052121135.1 of Bifidobacterium sp. LCP19S3_E9. NCBI lineage: Bacteria > Bacillati > Actinomycetota > Actinomycetes > Bifidobacteriales > Bifidobacteriaceae > Bifidobacterium > Bifidobacterium sp. LCP19S3_E9. The sequence continues at coordinate 7,698 of NZ_JBQKEV010000005.1, forward strand.
CCAATGGATCCCGTGATGCCGTTGAGCACGGTATCGGCTCCGCACCCGGCAAGTGCGATAACCGCCTGACGCCCGGCGTGAATGGCCGTATTCGAGGCACCAGCCTGTTCGAGCGCTTCACGCAGCGTCCCGACCTTGGATTCGTCCGCAATCGCGACCTGCGGGACGTGGAATGCCGCCGCCTGCTTGGCCAACAGGTCGATATGTCCGCCTCCTGCGGCAAGACCGGTCACCGTGAACCGGTCCGGATGACGGGCGATGACATCAAGTCCCTGCGTGCCGATTGACCCTGTGGATCCTAACACGATGACAGTGGATTGTCTGATCACAGTGGTGCTTCCTACTCCTCACGACCGGCTCGAAGCTCCATGTTCGGCGCCAGCAGGTCGGTATTCGCCTCCGGGAGCACACGACTCCCCTACCGCTTCACATGATACACTCAGACGGCCATCAATCAAGGATTTCCAACGGCGGCGCGGGATGGTGGGCATGGGATTACGAACAACGCAGTCACTCCATCACCGCCCGCAAACCAATCCAAGGATGTGTCATTCCTGATATTGTCGATCAGAATATCCCATCCCTGATTGGCTCACGGTATCTCGGCAATGCATCGCGGATTGCCTTCATTTTACTTGCGACGAATACGGATTCCTGCACACCCGGTTCGATGAACGAATCCGGGATTCTCGTTACTCCTGCTTGCTTCCCGACTGGCCGTCGTCACCCAAGGACGGGAACGACAAATCGGGGATATCGAAGCCGAAACCCGATGCTGGTCTAGTACCGTGGGAATTTTCTTCACCAGCATCCGGGAACAGATTCACGGAAGGCGCAGGCGTCGCGGTTTCAGCATGGTCATCGGTTTGAGGCGCTGCAAACGATGCTGGAGTCCCAGCTGCGGGCGCCGCGGGAGTCTGTGTCGGGGCCGCAGCAGCGGTCGGCGCGGGTTCGAAGGAGGAAGAAGGCGCGAATGAAGGCGCTGCCGACGCTGGTGTCGAAGCGGCTGCACCGGAGAACACACTCGGCTGTGCAGCAGACTGCGATTGGGTTCCTGCTGAGAAATCCCCTACCGGGAAATCCGGAATTGTGGAGGATGATGCACTTGCGGATGCCGGGGCAGCAGCGGAAGCCGGGGCAGCAGCGGAAGCACCGCCAAAACCAGAGGCATTCCCGGATGGGAATATCGAGGGAGCCGGCGTGGGCTGCGCGGAAGGAACCGAACCGGCTGCAGCGGCATATGCATCAGACGGCTGGACAGAGCCAGAAGTCTGCTGGGCAAACTGATCCGCCAACGGCGACGTCGGTTGGAATGACGGCGGTACGACTGCCGGAGAATCAGTATATGCCGATGCCGGATTGCCCTGCTCGGCGGGCGTCGCGGCAGGGACCGCCTGCTGCGTGTTCTGGGAGAAAATCGACTGGTTGCTGCTGGCCAACGCCGCCAATGACGGGCTGCCTTGGGCGTTCACGGATGCAACGGCTTGAGACGCAGGGCTTGCCGTCGCACCGAACAACGAGCCGTTGGTCTGCTGCGTGCCCGCCTGCTGCCCTGCACCGGCGGGAGCATTCTGCTGGTCCTGAGGCGTGACCGGGGACACCGGCGTTGCCGATGCTCCCGCGCCGAAAGCCGGCTGATCAGTCTGGCTTGGGGTGAAAATAGCCTGTTCGGCTTGATGCAGCGCGTCAAACGACTGCGGGGTCGCGGACGCGGCAGCATATGCCGCGGCGCCTGAGCCGGGGGCGAATTGCGGCAGAGCGGCATCACCCTGCTGCGCGAACAACGGCTTGACTCCGCCATCAGATCGCGGCTGGGCGGCCTGTTCTTCCGACCCTCCCACATAATCCGCGACACGGGCGTAAGACTCAATGCGGCTGAGTAGCTGAACGCACGCGTTGATGTAATAATCCACCTGTCGCTCGTCATACCCGCGCTTGCCGCGACGCTGGGTGAAAATCACGTTCGCGACACGCTGGGCGTTCAAATCGATGTCTTTCTTGGACTGATCACGATCGGCACCGTCAACGCCAAGCTCTGCAGCGGCTTTGTCGACGATCTGGTCGACTAGGCGATCCACCTGCTTGCGGTCATAGGACGGCTGCTTGTCTTTCCCCGCGGCGAAACGTTTACGCTCAGGCCGCTGCGCATGCGTGGCGATCTGGCGGTACAAATCTTCCGTCTCAGCTTTCCACGCCACACGGCCATGCTGGGTGATTTCCCACGTCGTCTGCTTGTCGACAACCGCACGCTCAAGCCGCGCCAGCGCGGCGTCCACCTGGGCGATCGCATAGCCGCCCTTGCGCATTTCGAAGGATACGTTCTGAATGTCCTTCTGCGTCAGCTGCATGCCTTCGCTGTCATACAGCTTGTGCGCACGCTCAAGAAACTCGTCGACCTGGGGCACGTCATAGCCCCACTTGCGCTTGCTTACGAGCGCAATACCTGACGCACCCTGTTCGGTTTCAGGTTTCTTAGCCATTGACTACCGACCTCCTAGACGTATATTCCTAGGCTCAACTGTACGTGATTGTTTAGACTCTTTTGCTGGAAAACCCATAAACCATACCGAAAAGCGCGTTGTTTCGGCACGCTCCCAGCGGTGCGTCCGGACGGGAACACGCCGGGATGCGGCGCTCCCGGCGTGTCATGCAGTAGAGTGGAGATTTGCGGGCGATTAGCTCAGTTGGCTAGAGCGCCACCTTTACACGGTGGATGTCGGGGGTTCGAGCCCCTCATCGCCCACTTTCCCGCAGCCATTGCAAACATTGGGATTGCATGATTTGCGGATTTCCGTCTCCCCACGTTGGTAGAAGCTTCTGCCGACGGTCAGAACGCTCTCAGCGTCGGTAGAAGCAGGAGGAGAGACATGAACAAGCGCCCGGGAACGTTCAGCTGACAAGCAATTCCAAGAGCAGGGCACACACCCACGCCTCATCCCCACTTCCACAAACCAGCTACGCTCAGGACACCGCCAGCGTCACCAGATAGTATGAATCCACAAACCAGCTACGCCAAGGCCCTCGCCAGCGTAACCAGTTTGTAGAGGAGTACGAATCAGCTATGACTAAGACGCCGCCGGCGTAGTTGCTCGCTAGGGATCAGTGGGAGGAGCCTTTGCCGAAGGCACGCAGCTGAATGCCGTTCCAGTCCTTGCTGACCGTCAACGGAGTAGCGGCATTCATGCCCGCGGTCTGCGCGGCGGACTGCACCGTGCTTGCATTCGGAGCGCCTTCACGACCTGGCTTCGGGCACAGCACCCACATCGGGCCGTCATCCCCCAGCACCGCGTACGCATCGACAATCGTGTCGGCGAGCTCGTCCTCGTCGTCACCGTCACGCCACCAGATGATGACCCCGTCAACCGCGGAATCATAATCCTCGTCAACGAGTTCCTCGCCCGTCAACTGTTCGATCTTCTCACGAATCGAATCGTCGACGTCATCATCCCACAGCCATTCCTGCACGATGTCCCCGGAACGGAACCCGAATTCTTCAGCGTTTTGAAATGCCGTTTCAATCACGTTGCACAATATAGCAAGACACGCGAACTTATTGGTTACTTACGACTGTTTTTGGACACTTTATCTGCCAAGTCACCTGCCATGTCACCGCACATCGCAGCTCACACCGTGCAATGCGGCAGGCTGTTCCCCTTGCCTTCACCGATGGCGACAAGCGCCTTGTACGCCTCGTCGAGCGTGGACACCTTCACATCGCGCAGCCCCGACGGCACATGGCCGACGACCTCGTCACAGTTGGACGCGGGAGCAAGGAACCACGTTGCGCCGTCACGCTTGGCACCCTGCATTTTCAACCGGATTCCGCCAATAGCACCGACTTTGCCGTTACTTTCCATGGTCCCTGTCCCCGCAATCGTCTTGCCGCCCGTCTCATCGCGGGCTGTCAGCTTGCTGATTACACCGAGCGTATACATCATGCCGGCGGACGGACCGCCGATATCGTCAATATGCATGTCAACGTTGACGCCGGAAACATCCACACCGAGTTTCTTCGCATACGCGAGCGCCTGTTTGGTGGCCGCTTTCTGCGACGAGGACATCTCTTTATTGGCTTCCTTATCGTATTCCTCGGAGGTCTGGCCGGGAGTGAACACCGCCTCGCTTGGTAGCACGGTCGTGTCGGGGCGGAAATACATGACAAGCGTCGCGATATTGGGTACCGGATACCCCGGCACACCGGAAGCGTTGACCGTTACCATGAGTAGTTTGCCCGACTGCTTGTGTGTGCGAGCGCCGGATATCGCGATAATCTGCTTGCCTGACGACGTGCCGAGCACGTTGCGTGTAGGACCGGGCGTTTCAATCACATACGGACTGGGCATGAGCAGGACAAGCCCGCACAGCAGAACGCAGAACGCGCCTGCATAATAGCCGAGGCTGCGTCGGTCGAAATCGTTGCGTGCGCGGCGCAGGAACGCTGTGGCGGCTTGAATGGCGCGTGTGAAACTCATACCGCCATACTAGCCAGTCACCTGCCGTCATGGCCATATGAGGGCGGCATGGCAGGCAATTGCCATTGCCAAACGCCGGCCCCTCCACCGACCACCATGAATTGCTGTCATCACCGTCCGGATGGCGGCATTTCACAGCTCTCGCCGCAATCCGCTCACCATCAGCGAACAATGAGGCGGCTGACTGTATCATTAGGGGTACTTACGCGCCCACTCTCAACCGAAGGATGACAGGTCATGGACGAACACGCGATACACCAGTGGCTCATCGATTGTTTTGGCCCGATCCAGGGAGAGATGGCTTGGCAGCAGCTTTCCCAACTGCCGCAGGAGGTCCGGGACCAACTGGCGCAGCAGGATCCACAGAAGCTGCCGAAGCCTGACGAGGTGCGGGCGATGATGAAAGCCTTCACCGAAGGCGGGCTGAATTCTTTGGCCGAAATGCAGCAGACCGTCGAACGCGGCCCGATCAACGTGAAGCTCGCGGCCACCATCGCGCTCGACCGCGCCAACGACGAATCATCATGGCAATCCGTCAACGCGCAAGACGCCGCCAGCGTACGGCGTGCCGCCAGCGAGGCGAACCTGTGGCTGGACAGTGTCTGCGAATTCGACCCCGCCCCGGGCGAAACCGAAGTGCTCACCCGCGCCGACTGGGTCAACGGCACGCTTGATTCATGGGCGAAATTCGCTGCGCCGGTCGCATCCGCGATGAACGAGGCTCTGGCATCGGTGGTTTCTGAACGGCTCGGGGACGCATTCGACGGCGATATCGCCGGTATTTACGCGGGCCCTATTCCGCTGCCGATTCCAGAAAATCTCAAGAATCCGTCACAAATTGTCAAACTGCTGGCGAACACGTCATTCGCCATGCAATTGGGCCATGCCGCCGGCGATTTGTCGCATGAAGTCCGCGGCAGTTTCGACCAGGGCGTGCCGCTGCTCAATAATCCGGCGGGCGGGTTGATCGCGCAAAACGCCATTGAATACGCTCGTTCGCTTGATATCAACCAAAGCGAGGTGCTCGCTTTCCTCGCGTTGCAGGAAGAAGCGCATGCCAGGCTGTTCGCTTCGGTTCCTTGGCTTATGCCTCGATTCGAGGCGCTGATCGGCAAGTATGCACGCGGAACGCGCATTGATTTGGACGCGATGGAAGAGCAGCTGCGCGATGCGGAAATCATGAACCCGGATTCCTTCTCCGGCGCGGTGAATCTCACCAACGTGGCCATCCCCGATACACCGGAGCAGCGTGAGGCGCTGGCAAGCCTCGAGGAGCTGTTGACGCTCGTGGAGGGCTGGACCGATTGCGTCACGTGGAAGGCCGGTATGGCGCACCTGCCGCATTTGGATCAATTGCGTGAAATGATGCGTCGCGAACGCGCGGTCGGTGGGCCGGCGCAACGGACTTTCGAATCGCTGCTGGGATTGCAGCTGCGCCCCAAGCGCATCAGGGAAGCGGCGGATCTGTGGGCGCGAATCGACGCGGATTTCGGGATGGAACGCCGTGACGCGAAGTGGTCGCACCCTGATCTGCTGCCGAAACTGCCCGGCGAGCATGCCGGCGACGAAGGTACGTCGGGTGCCACGGCTTCCGGCGCTGATGCGGATGCTGACGGACAGACGGGTGCTCAAGGAGCTGAGAGCACAGGAATCGATTGGGATGCGGAACTGTCCAAACTGTTGGATGAGGACGCGCGCAGCCAGAACGAATCCGAAGCGGGGTCGGACGCGGAATCCGCCCAGAACAATCAGCACAGCCCAAATGGCGAGGATGGCCAGAATCCGGGGCATCCGGCCCAGGACAGCGGCAATCACATGGATGATGCCGGCGAGGGTGGTACTGCTCAAGGCGGTGATGCTCAAAGTGGTACCGCTCAAGGCGGCGCCGACAATGGGAATGGCACCGGCGAGGACGACTAATTCCTAAGACTCCGACGACCATAACGACAGACGGGATGATGTTGCCACTTGCGGTCACAGCCCACCGCTAGACCGTTCTGCGGCATCATCCCGTCAAGTCTTGAGGCGTCATCAACCTTTACCTGACGCAGCTGGTCAGCCGCCGGTCGTCTAAATTCATATGTCGGCAGTCACACCAGAAAACGGCTCGGGCGTCGCCGTGCGCCGGTATCGCTCGACTGCCGGGATGCAAACGACAAGTGCAATGTATCCTCAGCACGAGTGACCCCCACGTACATCAACCGACGTTCCTCCTCAAGCGCTTCACCGGGCGCCGGAGACCCGTACGGCAACAGCCCCTCCGAGCAGCCGACAATGAACACGTGCGGGAATTCCAGACCCTTCGACGCATGAATCGTGGATACCGTTACAGCAGAGGAATCCTTCACAATCCCCTTGGCCTCAAGCAGCGCCGCTTGTTCCTGCGTTTCATCGGCAAGCGGCGACGACTGCCAACCGGCATCACGACGCACACGGAACCGCAATCCTTGCGCTCGCAACGCGGCACATACATGCTGCTGTTGGGCGTTGATGCGCGTCAGCACCGCGATATCAGATGCCGACACGCCTTGCGCGACAAGCCTCGCAATCCGGGCGGCGACACCCTGGGCTTCCTGCTCGTCGTCGTCGTATTGGGTGCGAACCACGCGCACCCCTGCACCACGGCCGGATTCCAGACGCAAGTAGTGCTCGCGTTCGGGAGAAGCGGCAAGAATCCGGTTCGCATACCCCACAATCTGCGGTGTCGAGCGATAATCAGTGCGCAAACTGATATCCGCAGCGACAGGCGAGAATTCCTCGGTGAAATGCAACAGGTCATAACTGCTCGCCCCGGCGAACGAGTAGATGGTCTGTGCCGGGTCCCCCACCACGCAGATGTTCCGGTTGTCACCCAGCCAGCGGGTCAGCAGACGATGCTGAAGCGGCGAAACATCCTGATATTCATCAACGGTCAGCCACCGGATCGAACGGCGGATGGCACGCGCGGCATCCGCGTCATCGTCAATCACATGACACGCCATGAGCAGAATGTCATTGAAATCAATATGCCCTGTCGCCGATTTCTCCTGTTCATACGCTGTATATACGTCAGCGAAACGGTCAGGTTCCAAGCCGATAGGCGGCTGCCGGTGAGTGGCGGCACAAACCCTGCCATAATCGTCGGGTGCGATGAGCTGCACTTTGCACCAGTTGATTTCAGCGAGCACATCGCGTACTGCGGGCAATCCGGTCTGGGTGGGGTCAAGACCTTCCGGATTCACCGTGCGACGCAACGCCCGCGCGGTAAGCTCCTGCGGGCGGTCGGTGACATGAGGGAACGGCGCGCCGCAGACATCCGGCCAGACGCGACGAAGCTGGTGGAGGGCGGCGGAATGGAATGTCGCCGCGGTCACGTCATCGCCGACACCAAGCGTGCCGAGCCGGGCACGCATCTCGGCGGCGGCTTTCACGGAGAAGGTGACGGCGAGGACTCCTCGGGCATCCCAGGCGCCCGTTCGGCAGCCGTAGGCGATGCGCCGCGTGATGGTACGCGTTTTACCGGCGCCGGCGCATGCCACGATTCGCACCGGGCCGTCCAACGTCGTGGCGGCTTCTCGTTGCGCGTCATCGAGGCCTGCGAGCGCATCATCCTCAACCGAACCATTCATACCTCGCTATTGTGTCAGCCGGCACGACCACGTGCAAACTTGACACGGATGGCAGGATGGCGGATGGTGTCCCTGCTTGGTGTTGCGCATGGTGATTGCGAGCTGGCGCACGGCGGGCGGTGGGAGCCAAGAGTCGAAGCGGCGCTCAGTTGGAATCTTGGACTATACCCGTTGTCGAATGCCAATCAGCGATTCAGTCCGGGCAGCAGGGCGCAAATCGTCGGATATGGGAGCGCTGCCCACCAGGAAATGGCGGAATACCAAGAGATGAGATCCACCGGTTATTCCATGCTAGGACATGCGCCAGGACCAAATCCGAAATCGGCGGCCGAACATGAATCCAGCCCGCAGAACAGGGCACAAACCGGTATGCGCGAGAATGCCGGACATAGGAAAACGGCGGAATACCAAGAGATGCAACCCATCGGTCATCCCGCAGCAGGGCATACTCCGGACCCAAAACCGAAATCGAGGCTCAAACATGGATCCAGTCCCGCGAGACCCGCGGACACAGGAGTACAGAACCGTAAGGAATGGCGGAATACCAACAGATGAAGCCCGCCGACCATTCCGCGGCAGGACATGTATCAGGACTGAATCTGAAATCGGCGGCCGAACATGAATCCAGTCCGCAGAAACAGAACGGAACCCATACATGTAAGGCATCCGACTTGAAAAAATGCCGGAATACCTAGGAGAAGCCCAGCCGAATGACCATCATCGATGCATACCCGGCCGAGCCGACAGACCGCAATTGAGCCATACCACGCCAAACCGGACTTTACCGACAATCGCCATCAAGTCATTCCATCCATGCCGCGCCCGTATTCCTGTACACGGTTCTTCCGCCCAACATGCCGAATCCTGCTCGATTCAGGCGATTGTCTGTATTACTGTGGAACTGTGAATCAGCGAAGCGATTTTATGCTGGCGGCCTTGGCGTCGGCCGTCATGCCGGACATTTCCGTGGCAGGCGTACGCGCCAGCAACCAAGGCAACGCCACCGACGAAGCCCGAGGCATCGACCATGCCGTCGTACAGGATTCCTCAGGACGTCTGTATGACGTGCATGCCAGCGACACCGAAGCGGGTCGCAAGCATCTGCGCGGGCGCATCAAGGCAGCCCAGGCGCTGCAGCGGGCGAAGGAGCCTGCTGCGCTCGGTTTCGCCGTCGACCGTGTACTCGCCAACTCCGACGGGGACGATGAGCATGGTCCAACCGGCACGACCGCGGTCATGGTTTCGCCGCATTTCGATGGCATGTCACGGCCACTTGACCTGCTGACCTTGGATGATTGCGCCAGCGTCGGTACGGCGATCGGCGCGATTCACCGGCTCAATCCGGCGTTTATTCCGCAAGAGCATTATCCAGCGTATGCAACCGGCCAAATCAGGGCGCAACTGGTCGCGTGGATCAAGCGTCTCAGGCAAGCCGGGCATATCCCCCAGGAAATCACGTCAAGCTGGACGGCGGTACTCGACACGGATGGCCTGTGGTCGTTCTCAACATGCCTGGTGCATGGCGGCTTCCATGATGGTGACATTCTGTTCTCAGGCTCGACGATCACCTCGATCGTCAACTGGCAGGATATGCAAATCAACGATCCGGCACGCGATCTTGCATGGATTTTCGGCAAGCTTGACGAACCGCACCGCAATGCGGTGTTGGCGGCATACGGACGTATGCTCGGTTCGCGTCTGGATAGTCTAATCATGTTGCGGGCGAATCTGTGGCTGCAGATGGAGCAGGTCGGCGAATTCATTCAGGCGCTCAGCGATGCAGACAGCCAGAAAATCATCCAGTTCAAGGCTCAAGTCGAGCGGCTCGCCCACCAGCTGAGCCTTGCGACCGGATCGCGGTCCCCTGCCGCATCAATCCACCGTTCCGACGGCAAGCCGCCGAGCACCATCACAGTCGGCACTCTGCTGGATGCCGGGGAGCGGCGTGACGCGATGCTGCGCGAGGAAGCCCGACGCAAGGCCGCTGCGCAGGAAACAGACAACACCAATGATGCTTCGGCACAAGCCGGGAACGCCGGCAGCGGTGGCAACGGCGAGCCGAACGACCAGACCAATGAGACCGACCGCACCGGTTCGGCGCAAATCGCGCGTGCGACCATCAAACGCGACGAGACGGCGGACAGCACGAAATCTTCACCGGTACACGCAGAGAACGCCAGAAACGCCAGAAACGGTAGCGAAGACACCGGCGACAGCACGGCAAGCCGCCCTGCTACCAACCCGCACAGCGAGGCGCCGACGATTGCCATCAAACCGCCGAGCTTCGCAATTCGCGGCATCCAGGTGAATAACGCGTCGGGCACCATCCAGACCATCGACGACGACACACGCAGCGAGACAATCACGGTTGCAAACGCCCATGGCACGCAAAGCGTTGCCCGAGACGATATCCAAGCCGGAACTGCACACCAGACGAACGATGGCGGCACTGATGTAGCACGCCCGGAGGAAGGCCGTGGAGGGCAGTTGGCACAGCCCTCTGCACGCAGTGCGCAATCAGCGCAGTTCCAAGTGCAGGAAGCGACCCGGCACATTGGACAGAACGGCAATGTGATCAGCGAAACGCAGTCGTATGTTTCCGCCCGCGTCCGCGTGCGCAAAGACAGTGATGCCAACGTCGAAGGGTTCGCCGACAGCGACGCCGAAACCGTGGCGTTCCGGGCCGCCGAACAGCAGTCCGACGGGCAGGATGACAGGCAGAACGGGCAGCCCGGCGACGATGAGCATGCTCCGGAAACCATTCTCATCCCCCTGCTTGAGCGTGAAGAGCGCGCGATGCGGGACGCCCGGGAAAGCCTTGAGGCCGCGTCCCGTCAGCAACGCCACCGCGACGAAGCATCCGATGCCTCCGACAATCCACAAGATACCGGCAATCAGGTGTCTGACGGGCGATCGGATGCTCACGACAACGGTGACAGTCACAGCGAATCCGTTATTTCAAGCGGCGCAGACGACAGCCATGGCCATGCCGACCAGGCAGACAAAGCTGATCAGGCCGAGCAGGAACAGCGCGATCAGCAAGACCGCCCAGCCGGGCAACCGACCGATGCCAACCGTGACGAAGGGGCTGCCGCCGGGCAGTCCGACACCACGCCGAAAGCGTAACCGCACGCCAACGGGCACAATAGAACACAAGAATCACAGGACATAGCCGCACGACACCCCGGTTTCCTTCCGGGAAGGCACAGGATGGGCGCGCGGATCAACGACAGGAGCAGACATGGACATCGAACTGGGCATCCAGAACGTGGCACGGCCGGTGAGCTTCACTTCCGATGACACCGCCGAACATATCAGCGCGATCATCGACGACGCGGTCGCCAATGGCAAGATCATCGACCTCGTGGACACCAAGGGCCGGCATATCGTGGTTCCGGGCGCGGCGCTCGGCTATGCGCTGATCGGTTCCGAGACCAAGCACGCGGTCGGTTTCGGCGCGCTGTGAGTTCGCTCGGAGGCATGCCGCGCGCGTAGTTTCTGGATGTACGTGAGCTGCGCAAGGCATGTGATTGCACAATTCACGTAGGCATACGGTACGCATTCTGTTGTGTGACTGGACTGCTGCTGCGGAGCCTGTGCGGGGCTTCGCAGACTGAGTTATGTGACCCCCGTTGCGCGGACGGTATTGCGCAGACCGTGGTCGCACAGCAACGACAACAATGTCCGACCTCCTCACCGGGAGGCCGGGCATTGTCATTACCGTACGTTGTCGCCTCGCATCATTGCGTTACGTCGTTGTTTTCCCGCCATCCTGCCGTCGAATTGAATCGGACGTTGGATTTGATCGCCACGGGCAACAGGCATGCTGCCATTGCCCCCGACACTCTGGACCACGAATCAAATCAGCGGAATTGCGCCTCGCTCAACGATGCTCCTGACTGTTTCATCATCGGTCAGGTTCTCCCCCAATCGGTTTGGTTTGCCACCTTGCCCGTGCCAATCGGAGCCGCCGGTGACGAGCAGATGGTGGCGTGAGGCAATATCCAGCAGGCGCTGACGCTGCTGGGGCGGATTGCCACGATGCCACACTTCAAGCCCGTCCAGTCCGGCATCGATAAGCTGCCCGATCTGGTCGTCCGACAACAGCACGGCATTACGGCTGGGATCACCGGCATGCGCAATGACACTGACTCCCCCGGCTTGTTTGACGGCACGAACCACATCAGCGGCATCCGGCGACGGAGTGGGAATGTAGTAAGGGCTGCGCGAACCGACAGCGCCGTTGAACGCCGCCGAGCGATCCGGATACGCCCCCGCAGCGACCAACGCATCCGCAATATGCGGCCGGCCGACCGTCGTCTCATCGCCTTCGCGAATCTGAGCGAGCACATCATCCCAAGTAATCGGGTAATCCTTGGAAATCAGCCCGACCATGCGCTTCGTGCGCTCAAGTCTGGCCTGACGAAGCCTAGCGAACAATCCACTGATCTCGCGATTGTGTGGATCGTACTGGTATGCGAGCATATGAACCGACACGCCGTCCGCGTCTGCCGTCACTTCAGTGCCCCGCACCAGATGCAGGCCGCACTCCGTGGCAGCCGTTGCCGCATCATTCCAACCTGCGGTGGTGTCATGATCAGTGATCGCAACCCCGTGCAACCCCAATGCGCACGCTTCACGAACCATATCCGCAGGTGTCTGCCGCCCGTCGGAGAAGACGGTGTGACAGTGCAAATCCCACCCTTCGGATGGTGGATTATCAGCGATATGTGCAAGAGTCATATCACCATCGTAAGCTGGATATTCGCAACCGGCCAACGACACGCGCAGAAGCGCGGCACGCACGGCACATCGGTAATCAGCGTTACCAGCGAGGAAGGCGGCATCGTGAGCGAACAGACGACACCAAAGCCACAACAGCAGCGGAATTCGAACGCTTCGGCAGAGCAGAATGCGGTGATTCCCGGCTGGCGACACGGCAGCACATGGACGTATCTGATTATGCTGCTCGCTTCTGCGACGGCTCTGTTTGTTTCGTTCATGCTGTCCGCCGAGACGCTTCGACTCGCACGCCGGCCGAATCAGCTGCTCGCCTGCGATATCAACAATGTGGTTTCCTGCTCGCAGGTCGCGCAATCCTGGCAAGCGGAGCTGGTGAAACTGGGCGATTTGAGCTTCCCGAACGCCTTCTTCGGCATTGCGGCGGAAAGCGTGTTCGTGACCATAGCAGTGATTGGTCTGGCTCGTGTGCGCGTGCCGCGCTGGTTCGCGACTTGCACGTGGCTCGGCGGGCTTGCCGCGCTGCTGTTCTCCTACTGGCTGACCACGCAGTCGTTGTTCGTGATCCACGCATTGTGCCCGTGGTGCTTGGCTCTGATGTTCTCGACGACCATCCAGTTCATGGCGTTGAGTCATGCGACGGTTACGGTGCAGGATATTCCCCATGGCAAACGCGGTTTGCGCACCTATTACCGTCTGAATTATGACCTGATGGCGGATGTCGTGTGGGTGCTGGCGATTATCGCGCTGATTTTGGTGAAGGACGGCAGCGCAATTTTCAGGTAAGCCGAGCCGCATTCGGCAGTATCGCACGGTGGGTGGGCACACGGGCCGCCCCAATCTCAAGCGTGCGCGCTGAATGCGCCCTATGATTGCGTCCGCTCGTTGCGAGGATTAGAGGAGCACACCAGGCGAGTTACAGCAGATCGATGCGACCGACCAGTGTCGCCGAACCGGTGAGGAACACCCGGTCGTCGTGGACATCAACTTGCAGGGTGCCGCCGCGCACGGTAATCGTCCAATGGTGGATGCCGGTTTTGGCCAACAAGGTGATGCCTGTGGCGCACAACCCGGTTCCGCATGACAGGGTCTCCCCTACTCCGCGCTCGTTGACGCGCATGGTGGCCTTGCCGGTATCCGTACCGGCGTCTTGGGAATCGATGCGGACGAATTCAGCGTTCTGATCGGACTCAAGTACCGGAGCCACCACCGGTTTGGTAGCAAGATCCAGCGCTTCAACCGCTGGCAGGGTGGATTCCCCGTCTTCAAGCACGCTGACCACGTGTGGATTGCCCATATCCACGAATGTTCCGCATGCTGACCCGTCAGTCCCAGGAATCGTCACGTTGAAAGCATCCGTCTCCCCGCGTTTCCACGGGCCCATGTCCACACGGAACACATCGTGACCGCATGGGGCCATATCGCCGAGCGAGACGAGCGTTTTCACCCCAGCACGGGTTCCCAGACGGAATGGCTCGCCGCCTACACCTTGCGCATATCCGAGCCGTTGCGCGAACAAGGCCGTGGCACGCGTACCGTTGCCGCACATTTCAGCGAGGGAACCATCCGCGTTGCGGTAGTCCATAAACCATTCAGCGCCTTGGGCATGAAGGTCTGCGGCGGTATCAGCGGAAACGTCTCCCACATGCTCGGGGTGGGTCAGGCGCAGCAGGCCGTCTCCGCCGATGCCGAAATGCCGGTCGCACAGGAAACGGACCTCGTCTGCCGTCGGCTCGAATTCGCCGTCGGGATCAGCGTATATGACGAAATCATTGCCGGTGGCGTGCGCTTTGTATACCGTGTGTGGAATGCTCATGCCATCACTGTAGCGTTTCGACGCGAGGATTGCTGACAGCGCATCGCATAGCGGGCGGATGCGGATGTTGATGAGCATAGGCAGACGAGAAGCACTGCAGCGTCGGCTGTCACAACGGTTGCCGGTCGGTAATCTCAGACGACGTGGATTTCATTCACAGTCCCTGCGCACCCCGCGCCCATCGCAATGGTTGTCACAATCCAACAATCGAGAAGCGAGCAACTTCAGGAATACGACATACCGATTATTCATGGTTGGCAAGTTTCGCCTTGAATTTGTAGACAATCATGACGACTTCGGTGGCCCCTGCCGCAGTAACGGTCATCGCCGTGCCGTCCGGGAACAGCGAGGCAGGCAACCCGGTCGCCTGGACACCTTCGACGCACCAGTCCTCCTGAAGAATGGTATGGCTGGAGCCATTGGCATCCTCCACCCCGATGCTCACCGGCTTGTTCATGGTCTGCTTGCACATGAACACCGCGTAATACATTTCATCGTCGGCAACGTCTTGCGAGAATCTAATGGAACCGTTGCCCCGAAACTTGCGCGAACCGAGTTCGGTGTGCGGACGATACTCGGTCATCATCTTACTTTCCGCATAGCTGCGTAACCCGGGAACGGTGAAGTCCGCATAGGTTTTCAGATAATCCGGCTGCACCGGCTCCGATGAGGAAGCGTCGGTAGACGCGGACGTGGTGCCGTCCGCGGACGATGCTCCGCCCGGACTGCATGCCGTGGAGCACAACACCATGCAGAGGCAGCTTGCCACCGCAACGATGATTTTCAAGGCGTGCATGCTTGCCGACTGGTATGCTCCCTTGCTGTTCATGACAACCTCCTTGTTGTCGGACAGCGCCTTCAGAAGGCTCCTGTTCCAATTCCGCGAGAATCCTCGGTGATTTCCGCGATACCATTCAGCATAGCCCGCAGTATCGCGCCATGTAAACACCACCGGCTGCCGTTTTCGACCATGCAACCGGTACAACCTGTTCGAAGCTGTCCGACAGGGAGCCGAATCCTAGTACACAGCGCAAGCCTGTAAGCCGATCATCGGGGTTTGCTATCCTCAGATGCCGGCAGCTGGTATCGTTCAACCGTTCCAGCGGCCCGGCGAATACCGCATGTTGACAGGCTGGGCTGCCGGCCCCTGCAACCGCCAAGTTCTGGCGACAGTGGTTCTTGCGATAGTGGTAATGGTCAAACACGCCAGACCCCTGTGAGCAGGCGGGCTAGCGGTCTTGCCAGTGTCACGCGTGTTCGAGTTCGCCGCGCTTCTTGCTTTGTGCGTACATCACACCGATTTTGCGCGCGTACCAGATGAGCGCAACCGTGCCAGCGAGCGCTACAACGATCAGCACCAGCATTGATGCACTGATACCGGTTTTCGCCAAAGCCCCTGCAATGCCACCGGGCGTTGATGTGGCAGTCTTCTTAGTGCCGGAAGACGCAGCACTCCTCTTGCCGTTGCTCGTTGTGGCGGACGACGGAGCAGCCGTCGCAGCGGCGTTCACTGTGCCTTTCGATGATGTCTTATTGTTTGGCGCGTTTTCGCGATTGACCATCGCGTCAGCGGCGATCTTGTTTGTCGCCGCTTGAGCGAGCGCGGCTTTGGCTTTCGCCAACTGTTCCCTGCTCTGCGCTAATGTCGCAGCACTCTTGACAAGCTTGGCATCGGCATCGGCCTTTGCTACGGTGGCATCTGTCAGTTCAGCTGCTGCCGCACGCAGCGCGGGTGCGTCGGCGTCCCTCTGGCTGTCCGCAGCGCGCTTGGCAGCCAGTGCCGCATCATTGGCGGTTTGTGCGGAATCACGATTCTGCCTTGCCTGCTGCAATTGGGCATCCGCCTGCTTCACGGCATCGCTGTCCGCGGCATTGTTCCGCCTGACTACGGCATCATTGGCCAAAGCCCGCACATACGCGGCTTCGGCGCTTTGCAACGCAGCCGCCGCGCTCGCCAGCGACACCGCGGCTGCGGCGGCTTGCCTCTGCCCTGCGCTCGCGCTGGCAACCGCTTTTGATGCGGCAGTCACACGCTGTTGCGCAGCATCTGCGGCTTGTTTCGCATTCTTATTGTCAGTAACTGCTTGATCATAAGCGCTCTGGGCCTCGGTCAAGTCATGTTTCGCAGATTCATAGGCGCTGTCCGCGGCTTTGGCGTTGCTCTTCGCATCTGATGACGCGCTCTCCGACGACACACTCGATGACGGCTGAACTGCAGAAGTTCCCTTGCTTGCCTTTTCTCCGAATCCCGCTGCGAACGCAGTTCCCGGCAGCATGCACGCCATGGCCGCGACAACTGCGATAACGTACCCGATACGCTTCATCTTTCCCCCTATCACTTGCCGGCGAGAATGTCTTCACCCGGCAATGTCCTGCTCTGTCACCCATTATGACCCGGATGCGACGACATCCGAAAACCGATAATTCGACAATATCAATGCGACACGCCCAGAGTTGCACTTGTATCGAAGGTATTCTCGCTACATGCGAAGCCGGGTCCACCCATCTGCGCATATCCATACGCTTTTGTACCGAGCGGCATCGTCCAATCCGCCCATATCATCAGACGTCAATTACAACACGCCGTTGGGGAACGATGCTACTATCTGCGGTAGCGCGTGCAGTTCGGATTGCGGACACGCGGCATCGTCGTTGAATGAATCGTTGAGGAGGAGCCATGACTTCAACTGCACCGATCGGCGTGTTCGATTCCGGGTTGGGCGGCATCACGGTTGTGCGTGAAATCGCGAAAGATCTGCCGAATGAGCAGGTCCTGTATTTCGGCGATTCCGCAAACGCCCCGTACGGCACGAAAACCCCCGAACAGGTGCGGAAACTCGCATTCGCCATTGTCAATAACTTCATTCGCGAAGGCGTCAAAGCCGTGGTCATCGCTTGCAATACGGCGACATCCGCCGCGGTCGATGCGCTGCGGGAACAGTTCACCATCCCGATTATCGGCATGGAACCGGCGTTGAAGGTCGCATGCGACCGTGGACACGGCGTTCCCCAGCATGTCATCGTGGCCGCCACCCCACTGACCTTGCGTGAACAGAAGTTCGCCAAACTCATGGCTAGGTTCAACTCGACCAACGTCATTTACAAACAGCCTTGCCCGGCGCTGGTGGAGATTGTGGAGCACGGGCAGCTTGACGACAGCGAGCTGGTCGAACGTACGCTGCACGGGTATTTTGACAGCTATGACCTCGAGACGATTGATTCCGTGGTGCTCGGTTGTACGCATTTCCCGTTCTTCCGCGAGTACTTCCGTCGGCTCATGCCCAGCAGCACGGCGATCATCGACGGAAATGTGGGAACCGTGAACCATTTGCGCGTGGTGCTCGAAGCACTCGGCCAGCTCGCCCCCGAAGATGCGGAAGGCACAATCGTGCTGTCCAATTCCGACCCGAGCGAACGGATGACCACGTTGATGCATCAACTGTTGACACGGTAGTCATAACCGACGAGCCACATTGCGGCTGGATGGCCGGTGCAGTTTCCCAGTTGTATTGGACGGGCCGCAACGGCTGTATGTCTGCTGAACGAAGCATCTGTCCGCTATGCGATCAGGCAGTCGCACCATGGGCAGATAACACGAAAAATCGACAACATCACCGATTTATCAGCACGTCATGCAACCCGATAGTCGCACTGCGGCAGGATAACCGGGACAATCAGCAGCGGCGAAGCCATATCTGCCCACTGTGCAACCACGCAGTCACACCACAAGCAGATAAGCGGCGACACCAGCCGCAACACTGCAACACCGCGGTCATCAGTCGGCCCACCACATACATCCCGATGCACCACATGCACCTCCGCACCCCTATGCGACACTTCAGTATCATCTGCCCGGTTTCCGCCATCGGTCGCCACTTTGTCCACGCTTCACCCGTAAGCTCGCATTATGCGCGCATGTCAGGCATGCGTCCGGTGAGATTACCAGGTGTGAGGGAGACGAAATGGTAACAACGGCGCTTATCGATGTCGGCGGAGGGTATCGTGCGATTTTCGGGGCAGGCGTCATGGACCGGCTCATGGAAATGCACCTCGACTTCGACCACTGCTACGGCGTCTCCGCGGGAAGCGCCAACATGGTCGGGTACATCGCGCGTCAGCCCTACCGCAGCCACAAGTTCTACACCGAGTACGCCAATCGCAAGGAATACGCAAGCGTTCAAAACTTCAGGAAGAACCATAATTTCGTCGGACTTGACTACGTGTACGGCACGCTGTCGAACCATGACGGCGAGTATCCGGTGGATTTCGAAGCGTTCGAGGCGAACCCGACGGGTTTCACCGTCGTCGCATGCAACGCCGAAACCGGTCAGCCCAAGTATTTCGACAAGTCCGATGTCCATTTCGATGATTTTGACATCATGAAGGCCTCTTCTGCCGTGCCTGTGGCCTGCGAACCGTACGTGATCGACGGGGTCCCCTATTTTGACGGCGGCATCGCCGACCCCATCCCCGTGCAGAAAGCCATCGACGACGGGTACGATCGGGTCGTGGTGATTCTCACCCGGCTCAAGGATGTGCTGCGCGAGCAGAAGAAAGATATCATGCCCTCGCGCATCTTGGAACGCACCTACCCGGCCGCAGCCGACCGGCTGCTCAACCGGTACCAGACGTATAACGACGAGGTGGCGCTGGCCAAACGGTACGAACAGGAGGGCAAGGTGCTGATCATCGCGCCGGAATCCCTGTACGGACTGTCCACGCTGACCAAGAAATTCGAGGGGCTGGAACGCATGTACCGTGCCGGGTATGCCGCCGCCAAGGCGATTCCGGCATTCCTGGAGAGCTGAGTGCTGCGAATCCTGATCACGCCCGGTTGCTGGAGGCCGATTTGGCGGTTTGGTGACGAAAAATCCTGACAACCCGCCAGCGCAATCTGGAAGGTGAGGTGCCAGAATCAACAACCACAGAATCGGCCGCCCCGCAATCAGCTGACCCGAAATAGGCGCGAGCGAGGCGCCGAGTCTGACGCGGCACACGCCGGCACACACCGATGCACATGAATCGGCACACATGACAAGTGGCGGGTTCCAGACATCACAAGCGTCTGGAACCCGCCACTGGCAAGAAATCCGCGTCGCGCCCGAATTTGAGCGAGGGCGCGGACATCCGTGCTCTGTACTAATTGCGCGGCGCCATATCGGTCTGGCGCGCGGAAGCCGTCGCCGTGGACGCAGCAGCAGCCGTATCGGACGGAATCTCGCTGGCGGTGAGCATGGCCTTGGTGACCTGCTCGTACAGATCCTGATACCCGCCAGGCGTGGAAGCCGGCAACACCACGGTCTTCGCGTTTCGAGACTCGGACAGCGAGCGCATCACGTCGAGATACTGGTTGAACAGGACCACATTGTTGACATCCGCAATATTCATGCCGACGGCCTGCAAGCTCTTGATCTGGTCGACGATGCCGTTGGCGATTTCACGACGATAGTTCGCCTGGCCCTCGCCCTGCAGGCGGGTCTTCTCGGCTTCTGCTGCGGCCTGGGTTTCGATCTGGATGCGCTGTGCTTCGGCGCGCTGGCGGGTGGCTTCCTTCTCACGCTGGGCGGCGTTGATGGAGTCCATCGCGTTCTTGACCTGCGGGCTCGGGTCAATCGCGGTGATGAGGGTCTTGACGACGGTGAAGCCGAAGCGGCTCATTTCCGTGCCGACGGTCTTCTGCACGTCGGCGGCGACATCGTCCTTGCGGGCGAATGCGTCGTCGAGGGTGAGCGCCGGAATTGCGGAACGCAGGGCGTCCTCCATGTAGCTGCGCAGCTGGCCGGCGGGATCCTGCAACTCATAGTATGCCGTGGCGACGGATTCCGGAGCCACGCGGAACTGCGTGGAGGCGACCACGGTGACGAACACGTTGTCAAGGGTCTTGGTTTCCAGCTTCACATTCAACTGGCTGACCCGCATATTCGTTTTCATGGCGATGCGGTCGACGAACGGGATTTTCATGCGAAGCCCCGCATACTGCACCTTATGGAACTTGCCGAACCGTTCAATGATGTAAGCCTGCTGCTGCGGGACCACGTACAGTGCGGAGCACAGCAGAAGCACCACGATGACAATCAAGGCGATAACAAACGGCATGTGGGATTCCTTTCATCCGAGTCCGCGCGATCCTTGCGCGAACAGCCTGCTTCATCATATCAGAAACTAGGCAGAATACTGGGATTCCGCCATTTTCAAGACACGCTTCCCAAAAGCTGAGAGCCGGCTATCGATTTTTGCGAACGCAACGCCACCGCACGAAAGCGCGCAGGTTGTTAGGGTCAAAGACAATCAACGCATTCACACTGACTGCAGCCATCTGCGGTCACACAGCCATACCGCACTGCCGGATGCGGCGCGCACAACCGCGCCGCGACGCCGGCACGCCGCATGTCCCATCCAAGGAGGTTCCGCATGCCACGTATCTTCCAGGTCAGCGTTCCGTCCCTGCGGGTCACGCTGTCCTCCATTTTCCGCAAACAAGGCTTCAATTCGACTGACGCCTTGTATCTGGCCGGCACACTCATCGACGCCGACCAGAGGGGGATCAGCTCGCACGGCACGCGCCGATGTAGTCAGCATGCACACGTATTTGGACGAAACCACCTACCACCGTACCCGCCGCCTCTTATCCCGACAGCGTGTACACATAGGGTAGAACTGCTGTGCGTAGGTGCTCATGGCATGGTACCAGCTGTTGCAACTGCATCATGATGCTCCTGGAAGGTCTGGATACTTGGGATCCAACAATTCCGGGAGCATTGTTTGTTCTGTTTGCAGTGTGCTTATCCTGAAGCATTCGGCTGTCCATAGACCTAAGCATGGCTTGGAGTGCTCATAACAGGTCATTGCGGTGGACTACATCGTGAATTGAAGGCCGATATCGGATTCAGGTCGAGGAAATGTGTTGTAGGGTCTGCCAATCTCAGCGCGAGAGGCATTTTCATCGGCATGGATGATGCCGCTACGCTGTTGCCAGTCCCATTGACGGGTTTGAATCGGGAATAGAGCGACGAAATCCAATCAGCCCACAACGCAATACGTAGCAACTGTCCCGCCCTGCAGGAATTCCCGGTATTCCGCCAATTTACGGCATATCATGTATGCGCCTGAATGTTGCTGTTACCCGTTCCGAGGACTGAATCGGAAATCAGGCGTGGAAATCAGATTTGGTCCGTGCATGACGGCGGAATCGAAGGCAAGCCCGACTGACGAAATCACCAAAACCTTGATATTCCACCGTTCCGATCGATTATGTGCGGTAATCGTTTTCCGTAATTGCTGCCACCGCGGACTGAATCAGGAATCAGGTGCGGAAGTCCGATTTGATTCACGTGCAATACGATGCAGTCGTCTTCATGTCTGATGATGTGAAGCCCTAACGCAGGTGAAGCTACTAAGTATCGTTGCACAATCATGCTGGATTCGGTTTTCGAAATCGCGAAATTCAATACGACAGAAGCGATGCAACCGGCAGAACGGCAATCGGCCCGTCGCATATGGTATTGCACCATATACAACGGGCCGATTTAACCATCCGATCTCACAGGCGCCCCTCGCATCCGCTTACCGAGCCACCTCGGCAAGCTCCGGCTGTGCCGCCTTCGCCGCGACCGCGAACGCCTGGTCGAGGTCTTCGATGAGGTCGTTCACGTCTTCGATGCCGATGGACAGACGGATCAGCTCGTCGGTGATACCGACTTTGAGGCGCTCCTCGCGCGGCAGTTCGAAATGCGTCATGCGACACGGCAGTTCGGCGAGGCTTTCCACTGCGCCGAGGCTGACGGCGAGCCGGAACAGGTGCAGGTTGTTGAGGATTTCCGCCGGGTCGATGCCTCTGACGACTTCGAAGCTGAGCACGCCGCCGAAGCCTTTGAGTCCCTTGTCGGTGTCGCCTGGCTGACGACCGCCTTCGACTCCCGGATAGTGGACGGTCGCGACGAGCGGGTTGTCCAGCAGCCAGTTCGCGATGGCAACGGCGTTGCTCTGCTGGCGTTCGATGCGCAGGCCGAGCGTCTGGATACCACGACGTACTGAGTCGGATTCAGCCGGCGGAAGGATGCCTCCCAGCCGGTTCTGCGCATAGTAGACACGCTCGCCCAGCTTGTCATCGCGTACGACGGCAAGACCTGCGATGACATCCGAATGCCCGGCCAGATACTTGGTCGCCGAATGCAGGACGATGTCCGCGCCCAAATCCAGCGGCTGCTGCAGATACGGGGTCACGAAGGTGTTGTCCACAATCACGATGGCACCGTACTTGTGGGCAATCTGCGCAATCGCAGCGACATCATTGACCTGCAACAGCGGGTTGGTCAGGGTCTCGAAATAGACGGCCTTGGCGGGTTCGCTGGCACCGTCCTCGTCGCCGGCGACGCCAACGCCGCTGATCGCCGCTTCGAGCGCCTCGTAATCATTGGTGTCCACGGGCTGGCTGACCAATCCCCAGCGGGTGAAATGCTCGTTGAACTGCGAGTAAGTGCCGCCGTAAACGTTGCTGCCGACGACGATTCGGTCGCCCGGCTTGAAAATCGACAGGACCGCATGGATGGCGGCAAGCCCGGAGGCGAACGCGAAACCGCGGGTGCCGTGTTCGAGCTGCGCGATCTGGCGCTCGAGGAAGTCACGCGTCGGGTTGCCGCTGCGCGCGTAATCCCAGCGGGGCATGGACTCGACCGATTCGAAAGCATACGTGGATGAGTTGTAGATAGGCGGATTCACGGCCCCGGTCGTGTTATCGTTCACCGGCAGTCCGTGGACCAGCTGAGTGTTGAACCTCGTCATAGTGCACCCCCTAGGTAGTGTCGCAAGCGCCGCGGGCAGGCCGGGCGGATGGTTGGTTTAGTTGTTGGGTTGTTGTGTTTGCTGTTTGGTTTGGTTGTGTCTGCCGTGTTGCCGGCGGCGGGACCTTTCGGCCTCGCGTTAGTTACGAACCTAATCGCGCAAGGCGCGCAGGTACAAGCTGCAAGGCATACGGGATACTTATATGCGGCTAACAACCGTTGCGGCGATTGGGGTTTTGCCGCTTGACGGGCGGAGTCCGGCGAGCGCGACACGCGGGTGAGGGGTGCTGCGCTACGAAGGGCAATCATCAGCGCCGCGCCAACCCTAGAATCATCATCATCGGCAGACTTGTTGTGTTAATCAATCCTCACAAATCCATGCCCACGACCACCGAATCCGGCAAACCCAGCCAACAAACCGGCCACTATGTGAGCCAATCCTCACAAACCGGCGCCGCCCGGCGAAGGAGCCCGCAGCGAGCCCTCACCGGTCTGTGTCCACCACAGCGGCGAGCAACCGCGCGACGTTTGCTGCGGTGGCGGCGAGGTTGCCGGCGGTCTCGCGGCACGCGTCCGCGAGGGATTGCGGTTCGCGGATGATCGGGAATACCGCATCGATGCCGCACGCGTACAGATCCGCGGATGCCGAATAATCGGCATCATCCTGAGGAATAGTCCGAGCGGCTGAGCCATCGGCATACCCATCCGCACCTCGGCTCCCGGCAACCGTCTGCGGCACGGCGGCGACACCGCGGGCGACCGCTCCGGCGAGCGCCACGACCATGATGCGCGGATTGGCTTGCTTGACGATGTGGGCGACACCGGCCGGGGTTTTGCCGTAGGCGGTCTGCCCGTCGATCCGCCCTTCACCAGTGATGCACACGTCCGCCGTCCGCGCACGGCTCGCAAGCCGCGATGCCGTCGCGACGAGCTGGATGCCGGGTTCGATGGTCGCGTTCGTGAAGGCGAGCAGTCCCGCCCCGGTTCCGCCCCCTGCCCCGGATCCGGGAACCGCGGCGACAGAACGCCCCAAATCACGCTCGATGACCTGCGCGAACCGGTCGAACGCATCATCAAGCTGCCGGACCATACCAGGGGTCGCACCCTTTTGCGGCCCGAATACCGCGGATGCGCCAGTCGGCCCGGTCAGCGGATTGGTGACATCGGTGGCGATGCGGACCTCTGTATGCGCGAGTCGCGGGTCCATGCGGGCGGTGTCGATATGGTCGAGTCGCACGAGCGCCGCACCGCCCGGTTCCAAGTCCCGCCCGGTCGCATCCAGTAATCGAGCGCCAAGCGCCTGAGCGATGCCGGCGCCACCATCGTTGGTCGCGCTGCCGCCGAGCGTAACGATAATCGTGCGCGCCCCGTCATCGAGCGCGTACCTAATCAGCTCGCCAGTGCCGAACGTGCTGGCATGCAGCGGGTCGTGCGTATGCTCATCCACGTATTGCAGACCGCTGGCACGTGCCATCTCTATCACGGCGACACGCCCGAACTCGGCCGCTGTCGCACGATTCGCGTTTCCGGCGTTTCGCACACCAGCGAATCCCCGTGCACCCGCGATTCCCTGTGTACCCGCGGTTCCCCTCACACCGCCGATATTCTGCGCGTCCAACAGCCCATACTCCGCGCGGACCGGCCGCATCAGCGGATCGTGGACCATCGCACTGCAGCGCCGCCCGCCAACGGAAGCCAGCAGCGCATCCAGCGTGCCTTCTCCCCCATCAGCCATCGGTGCAATATCGCAACACGCCGTCGGGCAAACGGCCTTCACCCCGCGCACGACTGCACGACACGCCGACACGGCATCAAGCGACCCTTTGAACGAATCCATCGCAATGAGAAACCTCACGGCTCCAGCCTATGATGAGGGCGCAACCAGCGGCACGGCACGACACGGTCAGGCATTCGCAACCGAACGCCAGCCGCCCGCCCACCGCACGCCGCACACCACGCACGAACCCAGTGCACAAACCCAGCACGCAGGAGGCAACGATGCCATCATCAACCAACACCACCGGTATCAGCACATACACGCCATCCCCCGACCGGTACGAGACCATGCCGTATCGCCGAAGCGGCCGCAGCGGTTTGAAACTGCCCGCCATCAGCCTCGGCTTTTGGCATAATTTCGGCGATTTCTCGTCATACGACACGATGAAACAGCTGTGCTTCACCGCATTCGACCACGGCATCACGCATTTCGACCTCGCCAACAACTACGGGCCGGAACCCGGCAGCGCCGAACGCAACGCCGGAAGGATTTTGCACGATTATTTCGGCGCACACCGCGACGAGCTGGTTATCAGCACCAAAGCCGGATTCGACATGTGGCCCGGCCCATACGGCGACCACGGCAGCCGCAAATACCTGCTTGCCAGCCTTGATCAGAGTCTGACGCGACTCGGCCTCGACTACGTCGACATCTTCTACCACCACTGCCCCGACCCGGACACGCCGCTCGAGGAAACCATGGGCGCGCTCGCGCAGGCGGTCACTAGCGGCAAAGCGCTGTACGTGGGCCTGTCGAACTATGACGGGCAGCGGCTCGAAGCGGCCAAGGCGATCCTTGATGAGCTGCATGTGCCGTTCATCATCGCGCAGAACCGCTACAACATCCTTGACCGGACCGTGGAACACAACGGCCTGCTCGATGCCGTCAACCGGCTGGGCAAGGGGCTGATCACCTACAGCCCGCTCGACCAGGGACTGCTCACCGACCGGTATCTGGACGGGATTCCAGCGGATTCGCGCGTGGCCAGGGACGGCCGGTTCCTCACCGAAGCCGACGTGGCACGCACGCATGACGCGATTGTCGCGTTGAATACGATTGCCGCTGCGCGCGGGCAGAGTCTCGCGGATATGGCGCTCGCCTGGCTGCTGCGCAAGAGCGAAGTGACCAGTGTGCTCGTGGGTGCGTCCCGACCCCAGCAGCTGCTTGACAGCCTCGGCGCGTTGAACGGGCCTGATTTCACCGATGACGAGCTCGCCGCCATAGACCGGATCGCTAGCGACGGGCGGTAACCGTCTGTGTTGGGCTCGCAACGATTGCGATTGGGTTGAGCCGGTTGCGGCTGCGGATGCGGATGCGGTGCCGCTGCGGAAGACCAGCTGCAATCAGTACGACAGCCCAGCCTTCACAAACTAGCTACGCTGACAACCCGCCCAGCATAACCAGTTTGTGGAGGCGCGCAAACCGGCTACGATGGCAGTCCTGCTGCGTCGCCGACGCGCACGACGACAGGCGAAGCGGGAAAAGAGAAGGGCCCGGAAGACCGGGCCCTGAAAGGAGAGAAAAAAGAGAGAAGGGATTGAATTATGGGATTCAAGAGGAGAACCCATCAGCTTTTGCTGACATCATTTAGGATACGGACGTCACCTTGGGTTCACAATATGTTTCCCTGTGAATACTCTGAGATTCGCTCAGGCAACGTCCAGCCTGATGTGCAAGCAGTCATCCCTGCCGAATCGATTATCCACACCTGCCCCTTCGCGACACCGTTCATAGCCCATCCGACCGCGCTCACCCAACCACACGCGTCCCACGCAATCTCCACCAGCTCAATCCCCGACCGCACCCAATTCAATCACCCGCTACACGACCACCCCGTCCAATCACTCCCTGCCAACCGTCTCCACCCAACCTCATCCGACCGCGTCATGCCCACTCAACCGCACCTGACCAATCAACTATGTCACCCACGCCATGCACAATGGGCGGCATGAACACGTTGGGCAATATCCTGTGGCTGATTCTCGGCGGTCTCGAACTGGCTGTGGCATGGGCGATCATCGGCATCGTGCTGTGCATCACCATCGTCGGCATCCCGCTCGGCATCCAAGCGTTCAAAATGGCTGGCCTGACACTCACCCCGTTCGGCAAGTCCGTGGTGTATGGCGGTGGCGTCGGCTCACTGCTCGCCAACATTATCTGGGTGGTGTTGGTCGGCATCTGGATGGCAATCGGCTACATGATCGCAGGCGTACTCAACTGCATCACCGTCATCGGCGTGCCGTTCGGCATCCAGTCGTTCAAGATGGCGAAGCTCGCGTTGTGGCCGTTCGGCGCGCAAGTCATGTGACCGCGAGACACACGCTCTCATCATCCCGCAGTTCCGCCGGCCGCAATAACCACCGACCCTGCTACGCCTGCTGCCACGCGAACGGCAGATGCATGAACTCCGGCACTTTGTACCATTTGACCGGATACCCAGCACCATGCGCGCAGAACACCGAATCCGGAGTGTTCTCCAGATCGGCTTCGGGATCATACCCGGCTGCGGCGATGACCGCGTCCTCGTCGTGGCACGGTCGGTAGCCCGCCGACACACAGGTCAGCGACCCGCGTCCGTGCGTATATGCATTCACTTCCATCGCGTAATCACGCATGCCTTCGACGGGCGCCTCGCCCTCCAGCACCGCCGTCGTGCCGTCATTGTCAGGTGGGTCGAACACGCCGCTCATCCGCTGGATATCAGCCATCGCATGCCCCACCTGATCGGCGGGCAGCTCCAGACGGAAGCGGTACCACGGTTCAAGCACATGGCAATGCCCGCCCTGACGCGCCTGCATAAGTCCTTCGCGGATTGCGCGATACGTCGCCTGGCGGAAATCCCCGCCTTCAGTGTGCTTGTCATGCGCCCGACCGGTCAGCAACGTAATCCGCATATCGGTGATTGGCGCGCCGATAAGCACGCCCAAATGCTCGCGTTCGCGCATATGCGTCATGATCAGGCGCTGCCAGTTGCGGTCGAGCACATCCAAACTGCAATCGCTGGCGAATTGGAGTCCGCGGCCACGCTCGAGCGGCTCCAGCAGCAGGTGGACTTCCGCGTAGTGCCGCAACGGTTCGAAATGCCCCACCCCTTCGACCGGCGTGTCTATGGTCTCGTGGTATACGATGCCCCCGCGATCGAACGCGACTTCGATGCCGAAGCGCGTGCGCAGCAGTTCCTGCACGATTTCCAGCTGGACAGCGCCCATGAGCTGGATGTGAATCTCCTCAAGACGCTCGATCCACCGCACGTGCAACAGCGGTTCCTCGTCCTCAAGTTCACGTAGCGCACCCAACAGTTTGTGCGTATCCGTGCCATCGGTGGCCGTAACCGTGTAGGTGAGCACCGGTTCAAGCAGTGGATGCGAGGCGTCCGTCTGCATGCCAAGTCCCTGACCTGGCACCGTGCCTTCCAGACCGGTCACCGCACAAACTGTTCCGGCGGGGGCGGATTGCAGGATATCGTATTTCGCGCCGGAATATCGCCTGATCTGGTCGATTTTTCCGTACGGTTCAATCTCGCTTTTCACCGGCAGTTCGCCGCCGGTCACTTTCAGCCAAGTGAGCCGGTTGTGCTGGGCGTCATGCGAAATGCGGAACACACGGGCGCCGAAATCCTTGCCATTGCTGCGATCACTACTGTTATCGGTGTTATCTTTGCCATGATTGACGGAAGTGTTGTCGGAAGAGTTGTCGCCGTATCCGTCATAGCGCGGCTCAGGAGCGTACGCGGCAAGCGCATCCAGCAGATAGCGGATGCCTTGCAATTGCAGCGCTGATGTCCACATACACGGGACAAGCTTGCGTTGCGCGATCATCCGGCTGATGGTCGCCGGGCTGATCCGGCCGGTGTCGCAGTATTCGTCGAGCGCGGATTCGTCGAGCGCGGCAACATCCTCATCGTGTTCCATTCGGGAACCGGCGGAAATCTGGGCGTGGGCGGACGAGCCGCCGGCAATCATGCCAGTTGACGCGCCCGTGGCTGCATGGGCGTCTGCGGTAACTGAAGCATCCGAAGGTACGGGGATGTCCGCAGTGACCGGGGTATCCGCATTCTCAGCGATATCGGCAGAATTCTGCGGCAATCCGGCATCCACGCACACCTCGCCAAATCGCTTGCAGATGCCGGCGAGCACGTCATCGCGCGAAATGCCGGGAGCGAGCGCGTCGATTTTATTGATGACGATGAAGGTCGGCACATGATAGCGCTCCAGCAATCGCCACAGAGTCTCGGTATGACCTTGCACGCCGTCGACGGCTGAGATGACGAGCAGAGCGACATCGAGCACACCCAACGTGCGTTCCATATCGGCGGCAAAATCCACGTGCCCGGGCGTGTCGAGCAGGGTCAAGCGCATACCCGGATAGTCGATGATCGCGTCTTTGGAATAGATGGTGATGCCACGCCGTTTTTCCAACACGTCGGTATCGAGGAACGCGTCGCCATGATCGACGCGGCCAAGCCGACGCACTTCGCCGGACACGTAGAGCATCGCTTCGGAGAGGGTGGTCTTGCCCGCATCCACGTGGGCGAGCACGCCCGCGACGATCTGCTTCATCATGCTCCTGTCGGTCGGTGGAAAGCGCCGGGCAGTGCCCGACCTCCCCATCCTAGGACGCCATGGCGTCATCGCTGCCGGTGTACCCGTCGCCCCGACTCCTGTCTCTTCCTCAACCTTCTACCGACGCTGACAGTGGTCTCAGCGTCGGTAGAAACAGGGATGCGGGTGGGCAGATACACAAACTGGCTACGCTAGCGGACTCACCAGCGTAACCAGTTTGTGAGGTTAGGAGCGTCGATACTCAACAAGATGCACCCCTTGGGGCGTCGAACCAGCGGGCATCATGCCCACAGGCACGGCGCCCCCGAGGCGTCACGCCTTGGCGACGGCGACCTCGAGCTCCTTGGCGGTATCGCTCGGCTTGATGTCGAGCGTCGTGGCGAGCGTCTCGTGGGCGATCAGGTCACGGAACTGCTCAAGCTTCGGCGCATCCGCCACGGGTGCGGTCAGGGTCAGCACGATTCGGTCAGAGATGTTGAAATCGGCTTCCTTTCGGGCATCCTGCACCGCACGGACCGCGTCACGCGCGTAGCCTTCGGCCAGCAAATCGTCGTCGAGCGCGGTGTCGAGAATCACGAACCCGCTGGACGGCAGGGCCGAGGACACCGAATTAGCGGCCTGCTTGGCATCCTGCTCCTCCACGCGATTGATGACCTCGAACTCGCCATCCTCGAGCGCGATATCGCCGTTCGGCGTCTCGACCACAGGAGCGCCGGTCGCGGCATCCACATGCCAGGCACCCGTCTTGGACGCCTTGATGGCGAACTGCACCTGCTTGCCCAGGCGCGGGCCGGCGGCGCGCGCATTGACCTTGAGCTGGTGGATGATCTTCAGCCCGTGTTCCGGCGCATCCTCGAGAGTCGAGAAGTCAACGGACTTCACGTTGAGCTCTGACTTCAGAATCTCGACGTAATCCTCGACCGCCTCCGGGTCGGCGACCACGACGGTGAGCTTGCTCAGCGGCTGACGCACGCGAATCTGCTCAGCCTTGCGCAGCGACAGGGTCGCGGAAACCACCTCGCGCACCTGGTCCATCGCAGACACAAGCGCATCATTGGCCTTGAGCACAAGACCAAGCTCCGTGGGCTCGCCAGTCTTCTCGTCAGCAAGGAACGGCCAATCCGCCAGATGCACGGATTCGCCGCCGGTCAGACCACGCCACACGGTTTCCGCCTCCATCGGGGCGAGCGGGGCGAGCGCGCGCATGAAGGTTTCCAGCACGGTGTACAGCGTGTTGAACGCGTTCTCGTCCTCGTTCCAGAAGCGGTCACGCGTGTTGCGGATGTACCAGTTGGTCAGCACGTCGATGAAATCGGTGACCGCCTCGCACGCATCGGAAATCGCGAAATCATCCAGCGACTTCTCGACGCGTTCAACCAGCAGGCGCGTACGGGCCAGCAGATACTGGTCCATGCGGGGCAGACCGTCGACTTCGTCGGCACGCAGACGACGTGCGTCGAAGCCCTTGCCTCCGTTCGCCGCGTTCGCGTACAGCGTGAAGAAGTAGTACGAGCTCCACACCGGCAGCATGACCTGGCGCACGGTGTCGCGAATGCCGTCCGCCGTGACGATGAGGTTGCCGCCGCGCAGAATCGGCGAGCTCATGAGGAACCAACGCATGGCGTCGGAACCGAATTTGTCGAACACACCGTTGACATCCGGGTAGTTACGCAGGTGCTTGCTCATCTTCTGGCCGTCGGAACCGAGCACGATGCCATGGCAGATGACGTTCTTGAACGCCGGCTTGTCGAACAGTGCGGTTGCCATGATGTGCAGCGTGTAGAACCAGCCGCGCGTCTGGCCGATGTACTCGACCACGTAGTCGCACGGGAAGTGCTGCTCGAAATACTCCTTGTTCTCGAAGGGGTAATGGAACTGCGCGAACGGCATGGAGCCGGATTCGAACCAGCAGTCGAGCACGTCGGTGATGCGGTGCATATGGCTCTTGCCGGTCGGATCGTCCGGGTTCGGGCGGGTCAGGCGGTCGATGTACGGGCGGTGCATGTTGATCTCGCCCTTGTCGTCGCGCGGGTAATCGCCGAAATCAGCCTTGAGCTCGTCAAGCGAACCGTACACGTCGACGCGCGGATACTTCGGGTCGTCACTCACCCACACCGGAATCGGCGAGCCCCAGAAGCGGTTGCGGCTGATGGACCAGTCGCGCGCGTTGGCGAGCCACTTGCCGAACTGGCCGTCCTTGACGTTGGACGGTATCCAGTTGATTTCCTGATTGTGCTTGAGCAGGCGGTCCTTGATCTTCGTGACCGAGACGAACCAGCTGGACACCGGCTTGTAGATCAGCGGGGTGCCGCAACGCCAGCAGTGCGGGTAGCTGTGCACGTAGCTCTTCTCCTGGAACAGCAGAGCGCGATGCTCCTCGGGGATGCGCGCGAGCGGGCCGGTGCTGTTGCGCAGGTCGCGCAACACGGACTTGGAGGCATCGAACACATACTGGCCCTCGTATTCGGGGCATTCGGAGGTAAAAACGCAGCCTTCGTCGAGGTAATCGACGCTCTTGATGCCCTTGGCGTTAAGCGTCGCCATATCGTCCTCGCCGTAGGGTGCCTGATGCACGATGCCGGTACCTTCGACGGTGTCGACGTAATCCGCGGTGAAGATGGTGAATGCGTTGGGGCCGGGCGTACCGCCTTCGGCCAGCTGCGCGTCGGAAGCGTAGTAGGGGAACACGGGCCAGTACTTACGGCCTTCGAGCTCAGAGCCCTTGAGTTCGCGCACGACCGTGTAGTTCTCGCCGAGTTCCTTGGCGAAGGCCTCAAGACGCGGCTTGCCGATGTAGAAGCGCTTGCCGGCGAACTTGCCTTCCGCAGGCTCGACCTCGACATAGTCGATGTCGGCGCCGACCACGATGGCAAGGTTGCCGGGCACGGTCCACGGCGTGGTGGTCCAGAACACGACGTAGGCGTCCTCGTCGCGCAGCTTGACGGCCACGGAGATGGAAGTGTCCTGACGGTCCTGGTAGACGTCCGCGTCCATGCGCAACTCGTGGTTGCTCAGCGGGGTGCGATCCTTGGGGCAGTACGGCAGCACGCGGTAGCCCTTGTAGGCCAGGCCCTTTTCGTACAGCTGCTTGAACGCCCACATGACGGATTCCATGTATGGGATGTTGAGCGTCTTGTAGCCGTGGTCGAAGTCCACCCAGCGACCCTGACGGTGCACGTATTCACGCCATTCGTTGGTGTATTTGAGCACGGAGGCACGGCAGGCGTCGTTGAACTTGGCGATGCCCATCTTGTTGATGTCGTCGACCGAGTCGATGCCGAGTTCCTTCTGCGCTTCGAGCTCTGCGGGCAGACCGTGCGTGTCCCATCCGAAGACGCGGTTGACTTTGTGGCCTTTCATGGTCTGGTAGCGCGGGATGACATCCTTCGCGTAGCCGGTCAGCAGGTGGCCGTAGTGCGGCAGGCCGTTGGCGAACGGCGGGCCGTCGAAGAACACGAACTCGTTCTGGCTGTGGTCGCCGGATGGGCGGCGTTCTACGGATTTGTTGAAGGTGTCGTCGGTGTCCCAATAATCCAGCACCGATTCCTCGAGCTTGGGGAAATTCGGGTTCGGCGCGACGTTGGCGCTTTGCTCGCCGGTTGATGCCTTGGGATACACGTGATCGGTGGTTTCGCTCACCATATTCTCCTCGACTGGCTGGTTGACATTGCCACGAGGACGACGGAGTTTGCGCTTCCGCCGCGGTACCACCTCGCTTGCCGCGCATTGCCGGGAACCGGTTGTGTGCGACCGCTTGTGTCCGGCTGTTTCGGGCCGGTCCCGTCGGTTCTACTGGGGGCTTGGCTGATGCCGTGCCCTGTTCTTCCGAAGGCTCCCCGCTGATGACGGATCATCGCCTCATACAGCCGCCATGATAGCACCGCGGGCGGGACGACCGAGCGACTCACAGCGAACACGCGATTCGATGCCGTCCTTCCCCACCTTCTACCGACGCCGGCGGGGTGCTGAGCATCGGCAGAAGCAGCAATAAAAGCCCTCCACCGACACTCACACCCGACTCAGCGTCGGCAGAAACAGAGATGGGACTTCTGCACAACTGAGACCGGCGGAGCTGCTTGCTCACAAACTGGTTACGCTCACGGACCGCTTTGCGTAACCAGTTTGTGAGGGGGATGCGCGATTCGATGCCCATCCTCCCCCACCTTCCACCGACACTCAGCAGACTCAGCGACACACTCACAATCCAACAACGCTGACAGAAGCCCCCAGCTGCACACTCACAATCTGGTTACACTGAGCAGCATCCCAGCGTAACCAGATTGTGTGTGTGGTGGAGGGGATACGCGGCGGATAACCCGTCTCAACACGCGGACGCGATGGAGACGGGAATCGGATCACTGTCCGGCTCGGCGCAAGCGACGGGCGATTTCAGCGCACAACAGCGCGGCGATGATGGCGATCAGGCCACCGCATATCAGCGAACGCGCGGTCGAAGAACCACCGGTGAACGGCAGCGCGGTGACCACCCGCTCGTTGGTGAAGCTCAGCTGATTGGCACTGGACTTGCCGGTATCGTCGCTGGCGCTGGAATCGTAGATGACTTTCGCCGTGCTCAGCGTATTGCCATCGTCGTCGACCACCTGTGTGACCTTGACGCCTGCCTTATTACCAAGCTTGCGTTGCGCGACCGTATCGCTGACGGTGACGCTCACCTGATAGACGGCCTTCGAGTATTTCACGCCGGTCGCGCCGTCAGTGCCACCGGTTCCAGCGGCACCGTTGTTGGCGCCATTTTCACGGATTTCGTATACGTAGGTCTTGCCGGCATCTGCCGCCGTGAACGGGAATGCGCCGAATGAAGCGGAACTCGTAGACCCGTCCGCCCCTTTCGTCAGCGTCAGCGTCGCATTGCTCGGCAGCGGTCCGGCGGGACCTGCGGACCCATCCTCGTTGGTCGTGCTCAACGCGGTCATGGTAAACGTGTATTGGGCACCCGCGGGCCACCCGCCTTCAACGGTTTTGCTCACTTTCACCGCGGTGGTCGGCACGGTGGTGTTGGCGAACACCGGCGCGGTTGACGTGTCGTACACCACGGTCGCCACCAGCTGGTTCGGATCGGATGCGGAACGCACGACTCCCACCGAAGCAGTATGTTTTGTCGTGTCATATAAGGTGGTGCCTGATGCCGCACCCGGGGGAACATTCTCCGTGATCGTGTACTGGTATATACCGACCTTCGTGTAGGTGATCGGCTTGAAATAGATGGTGCCATTGTTCCCGTTCTTGACGGTCACGCTCTGGACGGTGGTGGTGTTGCCGTCATCGTCCGTGAGTGTCGAGGTCTTGGCACCATCAGGCATGGGCGCGCTGCCTGTCGGGTCGGTCAACGTGAAGGAATAATCTCCGGATTTCGCAGCCTCGCCGTTTATGGTTTTGATGGCCGTGATGGTCGCGGTTACGGACTTCACCGGTTTGGTGGTGTTGTAGATCTTCGGGAAATGCTTGGTGTAGGCATCGCCTTGGTCGGGTGTCGCCACCAGGTCGAAGTTCGAGGCGTCGTCGAAATTATCCTCCGTGATGGTCACACCGGCCTTCGCATGGTAGATCGTGCCGTCGGTCACACCGTCCCAGCCGTAGGCTACGTAGTCCTTGTTCTGGTCGTCGTCACTCGTCTTGTCTTTGTCAATCACCACCATCGCCCGCAAACCGGTTACGCCGTCCTTGACGACTTTCTTCACCAGCACGCTCGCCGTGCGGTCGGTGGTGTCGTAGGTGATGGTCGGGTCGCCGCCGTCGATCTCGCGGAAGGTATACGTGAACTTGGCGGAATCCTTGCCGTTCAAATCCGCGAGCGTTATTGGCACTGTGAAGTCGATCAGACCGCCGTCGCCGTTGGTCACCGTCGTGTTCGTCAGTTTCGGCGCGTTGTCTGACGGAGTGACGGAGAAGGTGAATTGGCCGGCTTTCGCGGGGCTCCCGTCAAGCAGTTTTGTCGCTTTGATCTGCACCCAACCGGTGGTGGTCGTGTTCTGGATGACCAGCAACGCGTCGGTGCCCGCATAACTGACGGATGCGGAGAGCGTGTTGTCGCTGTTGCGCGTCACGGTCACTTTCGCCGCATAGACATTGCTGTCGTACACGATGTTCTGGTCCGCGCCGGTGACTTCGTGGATGGCGTAAGTGTACACGCCAGGGTATTCGAAGGTGATGTCGCCCCACGAGGCGTGGCCTGCGCCCTGATTCGAGGTGGTCGCGGTCGGCGTGCCGTTGATGTCTTTCGTGGTGTCATCGGGCATCGGCAGGCTCACTGCATTGCCGTCGAGATCCTCTGCATCCGTGGACACCGGTTGCAGTTCGAAGGAGAACTTGCCGTTGGCGGTCGCGGGGATGCCGTCGAACATCTTCGTCAAACGCAACTGGGCTGTGGTCGG
Organism: Bifidobacterium sp. LCP19S3_E9; assembly: GCF_052121135.1. NCBI lineage: Bacteria > Bacillati > Actinomycetota > Actinomycetes > Bifidobacteriales > Bifidobacteriaceae > Bifidobacterium > Bifidobacterium sp. LCP19S3_E9. The sequence continues at coordinate 43,845 of NZ_JBQKEV010000005.1, forward strand.
CACGGCTTTGACATACGTGTTGTTGAAGCCTGCGGGCCCGTCTTCCGCATCGTAGCTGACCGTGTCGCTGAGGTTGTTGGTATTCGGGTCACGCGTCACGGTCACAGTGATGGAATGGGATGAGGTGTCCTTGGTGATGTACGGGTCGCTTGGCGTTTCCTCAGTCACCGTGTACCGGTAGGTGCCGGCTTGTGAGTAGACGATCGGGCCGAAGTCGATCAGACCGTTCTCGCCGTTCGCGGTCAGGCAGTAGATGTCGCCGTTTTCATCGGTTGCCGGGCTGGCGCATGTCGAAGGCATCGGCGTGTCTTTCGCCGCCGTGATACGGAAGGTGAACTGCCCCGTTGATGCGGGTTGGCCGGCGAGCGTCTTGTAGGAATAGAGATGTTCCTTGATGTCGTCGGGCTTGATTGTCGTGTTCTTGAAGGTCGGCGGCTCAGTGGACTCCGTGCCGTTGGCGCTATACGTGACGGCAGCGGACAGCTTGTTGGTTTTGGGGTTGCGGGTAACGTTGACCGTGACCAGGACCACGGAGGAATCGTAGGCTATACCCGCGTCGCTGCCTTTGCTTTCGGTCATGGTGTAGGTGTAGGTGCCTTCGGCGGTGTAGCGGATGGTGCCGAAGTCAATGGAACCGTCGCTGTTGGCGGGCTTGGTGCGCACTAATCCGTTATCACCAGAATCAGCGGGCATTGGTGTCGTACTCTCGTTCGCCTGCAAAGTGAAGAAGAACGTGTTGGAACCGAATCCGGTTTTGCCATCCAATGTCTTTTTCGCCGAGATGGTCGCATCCACCGGTGTCGATGCGATGGTCGTGTTGGCGAACGCATTACCGCCGGTGCCCGTGGTGACCGTGCCATCGGAGGCTTTCTTGCTATAGGAGACTGCCGCTTTCAGCTCGTTGGTGGTGTCGTCACGGGTCACGGTGACGGTCGCGGTCACCGTGCCGGTGTCGTAGCTGATGCCGGCGTCTGCGTCATCAGGCTTGATTTCGGTGATGGTGTACGTGTAGGTGCCCGCTTTGTTGAAGACGATCGGGCTGACGATGGCCTTGCCGACCGAATCGTTGGTGATGGTGGTTGCCCCTCCAGCGGCGACGCCTTGAGGCATCGGCGCATTGCTGTTCGCCCGGACGCTGAAACTGTAGGCGCCTCGCTCCGGGGTTTTGCCGTCGATGGTCTTGGTGACTTCCAGTTGCGCGGTGGTGTCTTTGGTGTACACGTTATTGACCGTGATACCGCCCGTGTCGGCGTAATGCACGGTGGAGACGAGCTTACCCGCATTGGCGCTGGTGCCTTTGGTGACGTTCACGGTCACCGTGTGCGCGGTGCTGTCATAGCCGACATCGGGATCGTCTCCTGGAATCTCGGCGACCGAATACACATACGTGCCCGGTTGGGTGTAGGTGATCTGTCCGAAACTGAATGTGCCGTCAGCGCCGACCGTGGCCGTGTCGCTGTCGGGCAGCGGGGCATTCGTGTCGGTGGCGATACGGAACTTGAAGGTACGGAACAGGCTGCGGATCGTCGCATCATCGCCGGTGGTGCCGTATTGAGAAATCGTCTTGCCGTTGATGGTCTTGGTGCCGCTGATTGTGGCGGTGGCGGGATTCTTGGAATAGTCGATGGAATCGTCTACGATATTGGCTTCCATGGCGGAAGGTGTGATGGTGCTGGTGCCGAGGAGGTTTTGGTAGCGATACAAGCCTTGCCCTGGCTGGAACAGTTTGAGCGTCTCATTGACCTGCAGTGTATAACCCGTCGGGTCGATGAGCTTCTTGTACGCTTCGATCATGGCTTCGTCGAACCCGTAGTAATTGCCGGCGGTGGGTTCGACGAGGGCCGCGTACGTCTGGGTCTTGGAAAAAGCAAGCCCGCCATCGGTGTAATGCCATACCGCGAGCTGAGTGACCATGCGCTGCTGATTTTCGTTGAGCTCGTAAAGCAGATCTGAGGGGTTTTTGGGGTTGTTGTTCGGGTAGCCGCGTGTAATGACGGACATGATGCGGCGTGCGAATTCAGTGGCGTCCGAGATGGTGCCATAGCTGTCAGAGGTCAGACGGTTCGAAGCGTTTTTCCACAGCATGGCGATGGAGCCTTCGGCCTCACCGTATTCCGTGTATTTGTTGGCGTTTGGGTCCTTCGGGTCGTTGTATTGTTTGCCTCGCGGCGCGGTGTTCAAATAGTTGTAGCAGTACACGTCCTGGGGCTTCTGGGACTTGTCGCTATCGTCGCTCACGGTGATGGCGGGCAGAGGATCGACTTTCCTGCCGTCGCCGGTGACCGCCACCGCCTGGCGGCTTTCCCACTTTGTTAATTCCTTGTATTCCCAAGCGTTCGTGGTATTAGGGGTGATTACGAATGTGGAGGTCGCTTTCCATTGCTTTGACTTATCGACGGTGTTCTTGTATTCGGGGACCGTGAACCTCACATCTGCCGCGCTGTTGTAATCCGCCGGTGCTTTGACTTCACGCAAGGTGTAGAAACCCGCGGCGACCTGGACCGCGAGCGCGGTCGACGTGCTGGTCCAGCTGGCGGACTTGCCGTCCGCGGAGATGGTGACGGCGACGTTGGATGAGCTGTCTTTCTTGATGTAGCCGTCGGTGGTGGTCAGGGTCAGCTGTGCGCCGGGGATTTCCTTGCGGATGCTTTCACCGGTGGACGACGATGCCGTGGTGTCATACTGCGGATTGCCGGCCGCGTCGTTGCCCCATTTGTGGATGGTCAGCTTGCGAGTGAGGGGATCCGCGGTGGAGTTCGTCGTCGGGCTGGCCGCTGAGGCTGCGGCGTTCTTCAGGAACGACGTCGGCACGATCATCGCGACGGCGCACAGCACCGCGACGAGAACGATGAACCCACGACGAATCATTGACTTGTGCACTTGGTGTTCTCCCAATTTCGACCGATTGCTGCATCCGGCACTTGGCAGTACAACTCATCCCCACCTTGCCGCCGGCCCCACACCCCCTGTTTGGTTGCCGTAAGGCGCACAGCACGGGGGTTCTATCATGAAAACCCGGTATCGAACCGGTTTAATACTATCAAAACCATCCCCTTTTCTCCATCCCCCTTTCAGAAAGTGTGAGTGAGTTCACACCTGAAAAACTCCTGAAACAACCCCATCCCCCGACCCCATACCCGCCCCCATTCCCCATCGCGTCCGCCCCACCACAAACCAGCTACACCCACAAGCCACCCAGCGTAACCAGTTTGCACAACAAAACCCTCTGCCGACACTGGCAGTGGTGTCAGCGTCGGCAGAGGGTTGGAGGGGCGCGGGACGGTACGCCACCGCCCGGGACGTACACGCTACTCGAGTTCGAGCGCTCCGGTGTACAGCTGGTAGTACTCGCCGCGCTGGGCGATGAGCTCATCGTGGTTGCCACGTTCGATGATCCGGCCGTGGTCAAGTACCATAATCACGTCCGCATTGCGGACAGTGGACAACCGGTGCGCGATCACGAAGACCGTACGGCCCTTCATCAACGCGTCCATACCCGCCTGCACGACCTCTTCGGTGCGGGTATCGATTGAGCTGGTCGCCTCATCCAGAATCATCGCCGGCGGATCGGCCACAGCAGCGCGCGCAATCGAAATCAACTGGCGCTGCCCTTGCGACAGACCGGAACCATCACCGGAAAGCACGGTGTTGTACCCTTCCGGCAGCATGCGGATGAACCCGTCCGCATTCGTGCGTTTCGCCGCCTCGATGCACTCCTCGTCCGTCGCGTCAAGACGTCCGTAGCGAATATTGTCCATCACCGTGCCGGTGAATAGGTTCACATCCTGCAGCACGATGCCGAGCGAACGGCGCAAATCCGGCTTGCGGATGTTGCGTACGTCGATGCCGTCATACAGGATCTGGCCTTCCTGGATATCGTAGAAGCGGTTGATGAGGTTCGTGACCGTGGTCTTGCCCGCACCCGTCGCACCAACCAGCGCGACCTTCTGACCCGGCTTGGCGAACCACGTGATGTCATGCAGCACAGGCTTGGACGGATCGTAACCGAAGGTCACATCGGTAAAGCGCACATCGCCGCGCAGCAGCGTGTACCGGCCGTCCGGTGAAGTGATTGCGCTCTCCTTGGCCTTGGCGGCGACTTCACGGGCCTGGCCGCGCAGTTTCGCTGCGGCGGCGAGCGAACGCGTGCCGTCGTCATCCGCCGCGCGTTTCCACGCCCAATGCTGCGTCTCCCGGTCGGTTTCCGTCATCGTGCGCCCGTCTTCGCCGAGTTCGACGTTGACAAGCGTGACCGTACCGCCATCGGCTTCCACCGGCTCATCCATCAAAGCGAAGATGCGCGAGGCGCCAGCGAGCGCCATCATGACCATGGTGAACTGCATGGAGACCTGGCCGAGTGGGTTGATGAATCCGCGCGACAGGGTGAGCATGGCGATGACCGTGCCGAGAGTCATGGTCCCGGCGCCGCCGAAGCCGAAGTTGTGCATGCCGGACAGGCCCGCCCACGCGCCGAGAATCGCGGTGGCGACATACAGCAGGTAGCCGGAGTTGTTCACAATCGGCATGGTGATGTTGCCGTAGGTGTTCGCCTTGGCGGCCGCATCGAACAGTTCGGCGTTGCGGCGGTCGAATTCGCGTTGCGTGGCGTCCTCGTGGTTGAACACCTTGATGACTTTCTGACCGTTGACCGCTTCCTCGACGAAACCGTTGACATCGCCGAGCACGCGCTGCTGACGCACGAACTGGCTGCCGGAGCGGGCGACGAGCTTGTTGACGAACACGAACAGAATAATCGCGAACGCAAGGGTGAACAGCGCGAACGGCACGGACAGCCACATCATCGCAATCAGGGATGCGAGCGCGGACAGCAGCGAGGAGAACATCTGCGGGAAGGATTGCGAGATCGCCTGCCGCAGGGTGTCGGTGTCGTTGGTGTACCGGCTCATCACGTCGCCGTGCTCATGGGTGTCGAAGTAGCGGATCGGCAGACGCTGCTGGTGGGCGAACATGTCGTCGCGGATCTTCTTGAGCGTGCCCTGCTCGATATCGATGATCAGCCAGCCCCACAGCCACGCGCAGAACGTGCCGACCGCGTACATGATGGCCAGCAGCGTGAGCGCGCGGATCAGCGGACCCCAGTCGGGGTGGGTGGCGGTGACCAGCGGGATGATGTACGTGTCGACGAGCCGCTGCAGGAACGCGATGGACAGCGCCTGCGCGGCGGCGGACACGATGATCGACAGGACGACGATGACCAGACGCACCGGGTATTGGGAGATGTAGCCCCACAGGCGCTTCACGGTGCCGCGCGGGACTTTCGGGCGCGGCTTGCGGCCGGCTCCAGACACAGAGGTCCGGGCGCCAGGTTTCGCCGACACGTCGTCGGGCTTGGCGGCATCCATGGGTTTCGTGGTGTTCTGCGTGCTCATCATGCCTCTCCTTCCTGGGTGGTGCTTGTGGTGGACTGGGCGCTAGCGGTGGCTGCGACGCCATCCGCGGCATCCGCTTCGCCGTGGTTCTTGGTCTGCAGCTCGTAGATCGCGCGGTATTCATCGCTGGTCTTCAACAGCTGCTCATGCGTGCCCTTGTCCATGATGCGGCCGTCCGCCATGACCAGAATCATGTCAGCGTCCTGCACGGAACTCAACCGCTGGGCGATGATGATCTTCGTGACGTCCGGCGCCTCGGAGCGCAGGCCTTCGCGAATCAACTGGTCGGTCTTGGTGTCCACCGCGCTGGTGGAATCGTCCAGAATCAGGATCTTCGGGTTCTTCAGCAGCGCGCGGGCGATGCACAGGCGCTGACGCTGACCACCGGACACGTTCGTACCGCCCTGTTCGATCATGGTGTCGTACTTGTCGGGGAATTCCTGGACGAAGCCGTCCGCCTGAGCGATCTGCGCAGCATGGCGGATCTGCTCGTCGGTGGCCTCCGGGTTGCCCCAACGCAGGTTATCGGCGATGGTGCCGCTGAACAGCACGTTCTTCTGCAATACCATGGCGACCTGGTCGCGCAAGACTTGCAGATCGTATTCACGCACGTCATGCCCGCCGACCTTCAGCGAGCCTTCAGTCACATCGTATAGACGCGGAATCAGCTGCACGAGGCTGGATTTGGACGAGCCCGTGCCACCGATGATGCCGACCACCGAACCTGAGGGGATGTCAAGATTGATGTCGTCAAGCACCGGCTTCTCCGAGTTGCGCGAATAGCGGAAGGTCACATGGTCGAATTCGATGGAACCGTCCGGCACCTGCTCAATCGGGTGGTCGGGGTCGGTGACGGTGCTGCGCTCCTGCAACACCTGGCAGATACGCTCGGCGGACGCCTGCGAGATGATGAACATGACGAACACCATCGAAATCATCATGAGCGCCATGAGGATCTGCAGCGCGTAGGTCACCAGTGCGGTCAGGTCGCCGGTGGTCAGGCCGTGCGCCGCATTGTTCCCGGAAGCCACGATCTGCTGCGCACCCATCCAGGACACCGCGAGCAGGGCGATGTAGATGCACGCGTCCATAAGCGGGGCGTTGAAGCTCAGTATGCGTTCCGCCTTGACGAAATCGCGGTAGATGGCGCGGGAGATGCGGCCGAACTTCTCGATCTCATGGTCTTCGCGGTTGTACGACTTGACCACGCGGACGCCTTGGAGGTTCTCATCCACGTCGTTGTTGAGCTTGTCGTAGGTATGGAAGACGCGCTCGAAAATCGGGTGCACCAGAAGGACGATTGCGAACAGCGCGATGCCGAGAATCGGGATGATCGCAAGATATACCAGCGAAATCGGCTTGCTGATGCGGAACGAGCAGATCCATGCGGCGATCATCATGACAGGGGCGCGCACGCCGATGCGGACGATCATCTGGTAGGAGTTCTGCAGGTTGGTCACATCGGTGGTGCTGCGGGTGATGATCGAGCCGGTGGAGAAACGGTCGATATTCGTGAAGCTGAAGCCCTGCACCTTGGCGAACACGTCGTGGCGGAGGTTCTTTGCGAAGCCCGCGGAGGCGACGGCGGCGAACCGGCCGGCAAGCGTGCCGGCGGCGAACGAGACGAGCGCGCACAGGAACAGGATCAGGCCGAATTTCCACACGGCAGGCATGGAGCCGCCGGAGATGCCCTGGTCGATGAGGTTCGCCATGACCGTCGGGATGACGATTTCCATAATCGCCTCAACGGCGACGGCGAGCGGTGTAAGCAGACTTTCCTTCTTGTATTCGCGCAGGCTGTGAAGCAGGGTACGGATGACGTGCGTGGGTTTCGCCGGTGCATCGGCGGCGGCGCGCGTAGTCGCGGGTGTGCTCGTGGTCACTGGTTGCGTTCCTTTCCTTCCTTGATGGTGTTCCGGTCATAGTGGATGATGCTTGCGGCGAGGCAGCCAACGGTCTGTGACGGTTCCGGCTGGTCCGTGGACTGCGCCGGCGCCCGGGTGGCTTGGGATTGGGCGGCGATGTCGAGCGCGGTGTCCATATTCTGATGCAGCCGGGCGAGATAGTTGCGTAATTGGGCGAGTTCGTCGGGCGTAAAACCCACGGTGAGGGAGGTTTCGGCGCAGTGTCCGTTGACGACGAGATCGGCGACGATTCGGTCGGCTTTGGCGGTGAGTTCGATCCGTTTGAGCCTGGCGTCACGGGCGACCGGTTTGCGGACGATCAGCCCCTTGTGCTCCATGCGGGTCAGCACGCGTGAGGCGGTGGACCGGGTGATGCAAAAGCGGGTTTCGATATCGTGCTGGAATATCTCATCACCGCGATGGCGGTCGAGGAACATGATGATGCTGGCGTTGCCGTCTGTCGCTTCGCGCGCGCTGGCAGGCATCGTCAATCCGAGATACCGGCGGACCGCCCTGGCGAGCCGTTGGATTTCCACTCCCAGGGGGATCTGATCGGACGCCGGGGCGCAGCCGGGCCCGGACCTGCTGTCATCGCGGCAGACAGCAGGCGTGATGCCAGACTGATTGATGTCATATGTCATGTTCTTCCCCTGTGACTGCCCGAATGATGGATGTGATGCAGGATACGTGCGGTTGCCGTGGCGTGTCGGCGTGGACGTTCCGAATGTTGATGGTAATAGGTGCTCCATACAACAGTTGCATATGCAACATTCGACGTGTCGAACCGGTTTGCCATCGACCACGCAGCTTTCCCATGACCGAACGGTCCACATACGGCTCTCCGGGATACCGTCCGCACGGTTACGGTCACCGCCCCTGCCCTGCGGCGCATTACGGCAACCAACTCGCCGCGGAGGCTCATCACCGGCCGACAACGGCACCCGGCAACAGCCAGCATCCGCCGTTGCCACGCCGGCCGAACCGGTCTGTTTGCAGCAATCCCAAGGAAGCACGGCGCAGCCTTCGGATCCCCGCGATTCCCGGCAGCCCGAAGACCCGCGGACACGCCCGCACCGCTTGTCACATCATGACCGAACCACTAAACTACCAGTTGGTAACTAAATCCGCCTCGATGAAGAAAGCGAACCGTCATGACCGACGATCTTCCCTACCGAAACCCAGAACTGCCTGCATCGCAACGCATCGCCGACCTGCTCGGACGCATGACCCTCGAAGAGAAAGTCGGGCAGATGATGCAACTCGATGCCCGCAACGGCGACCTCGATGATCTCATCGTCGCCAAACACGTCGGCTCGATTCTGCACACCAGCCCAGCCGACCTGCCGCGCGCCGTCGAAACCGTGAACACCAAAACACGCCTCGGCATCCCGCTGCTCATCGGCGACGACTGCATCCACGGATACTCCTTCTGGCCGGGAGCCACCATCTTCCCCTCGCAACTGGGCATGGCGGCCAGCTGGGACCCCGCCGCAGTGCAGGCAGTCGGCCGCGCGACCGCCGAAGAAGTCTCCGCCACCGGCGTGCACTGGACCTTCTCCCCCGTACTGTGCATCGCCCGAGACACCCGATGGGGCCGCGTGGATGAAACCTTCGGCGAAGACCCGACCCTGATCGGCGACATGGCCTCCGCCATCATCAAGGGCTACCAAGGCGGCGCCAAAGCCGGCGAGCCGCTCGCCCACGACGCCATCCTCGCATGCGCCAAGCATTTCGCCGGCTACAGCGAGACCCAAGGAGGCCGTGACGCTTCCGAAGCCGACCTGTCCCACCGCAAACTCGAATCATGGTTCCTGCCGCCCTTCGAACGGGTCGCCAAAGAAGGCTGCGGCACCTTCATGCTCGGCTACGAGTCCATCGACGGCATACCGGTCACATTCAACCACTGGCTGCTCTCCGATAAGCTGCGCGGTGACTGGAACTACCAAGGCACGCTGATCACCGACTGGGACAACGTCGGCCGCGCAGTGTGGGAGCAGAAGGTCAAAGCCAATTATGTGCAAGCCGCCGCAGACGCAGTCAAAGCCGGCAACGACCTGATCATGACCACACCGCAGTTCTATGACGGCGCCATCGAAGCCGTGCACACCGGCTTGCTGGACGAAGCGCTGATCGACGCCGCAGTGAGCCGCATCCTCGCGCTCAAGTTCCGTCTCGGCCTGTTCGAAGACCCCCGATTGCCCGATGAACGGCGCATCAAAGAAGTCGTCGGCTGCGACGCCCATCAGCATCTCAATCTGCGCATCGCCCGTGAATCCACAGTCCTGCTGAGCAACAACGGGGCGTTGCCGTTCGCCGCCGCCGGCAAACGCATCGCTGTCATCGGTCCGCTTGCCGACGACGCCCAGAACCAGCTGGGCGACTGGGCGGGCAACTCCGGCCAAGTCACCTGGATGCCCGACGGCCAGCCGCGCGGCATGATCACCACAATCCTCGACGGATTCAAACAACTCGCCCCTCAAGGCTGCAACATCACCTATTCCCGTGGCGCGAACATCATCGACCTGGTCGATGACCCGGAAGGCGCATACTTCCCAGACGGCCAGCCGCGCCCGAAACTCGCCGTCAGCGCCCCCGTCGACCAGCGGCTGCTCGACGAAGCCGTGGATAACGCCCGCCAGAGCGACCTCATCGTCGCCGTCGTCGGCGATGTCGTGCAACTGGTCGGAGAGACCCGCTCCACCGCAACCTTGGAACTGCTCGGCGGCCAGAACGCCATGCTCGAAGCGCTCAGCGATGTGGCGCGCGAAACCGGCACACCGCTGGTCGTCGTGCTGATGAGTTCCAAACCCCAAGTCATGCCCGCATGCGTGATCGGCGGCAACGGCGTGATCGTGGACGAATCCACAGCAGCCGGCGTCAGCGCGTTCCTGTGGGCGCCGAACCCGGGAATGAAAGGCGGGCAGGCGATCGCCGAAATCATCCTCGGCCTCACCGATCCCAGCGGCAGGCTTCCCATCACCTTCCCGCGCCATGTCGGGCAGCTGCCGGTGTATTACAACCAGATTCGCGGTCAACACGGCAATCGCTACGCAGATCTCACACAGGACCCGGCATTCGCGTTCGGCGAAGGGCTGAGCTACACCACCTTCGACTACGGCGAAGTGGCCATCACCAACACCCCGGCATGCGGGACATTCACCGTGGATGACACGGTACACGCCGAAATCACACTGACCAATACCGGCGACCGGGCAGGCACCGAAGTCGTTCAGCTGTATATCGGCGACATCGTCACCTCATACAGCTGGACCGACCGCGAGCTCAAGGCGTTCCGACGCGTGCACCTCAAACCGGGCGAAACCACGACCGTGGCCTTCGACATTCCGGTGGCCGGCTGCACCATCGTCGACCAGGACGCCCACAGGTTTGTGGAACCCGGCGAGTTCGAGGTGCTGATCGGCCATTCGAGCCGTCGCACAGACCTCAAACGCGCCACGTTCACCGTCGCATAGGTGGCATCCGCCTAGGCGGCAACGCCATATAGCGATAACAATCGCGCGTTTTGCATACCAACCATATACGGAGTACGGTGCCGCCGAACCCACGACGGTTCAGCGGTACCCCTCCCACAGCGGCAGCGGAAACAGCAAATCCTCCATCGCCGCCCATTCCTCACACAAATCAATCGCCGGCTCGCGCAACCAACGCAACTGCACGCCATCCATGATCTCCATCGCACGACGGACCAGCGGGCGCATATCCTGCCACTGTCCCACCCACTGCGGAATCTCCCATGCGAATCCGCTGTAATACCGCCATATCGCATCCGGCCGACGGGCGAACTCCTCATGCAGCGGATGCCGCGGATTGAACGATTCGACCTGAAGCATGGAAAACAACTGCACCAGCATGCGCCGCTGCGCATTGCACTGCACCAGGAATCGCAGATAGGCGGGGAACCGCATCGCACCCGGCCCGCTGCCCGGCAGCCCGGAGGCGCGGAACTCCTCCGGGCTGCCGATCGCATTGTAATATTCGTGATACACCATCGCCAGCATATTGTCTTTGCTGCCGACATACCGCAGCACGCCCTGCTTGGAAATGCCGACCCGGTCAGCGACATCCTGCACGGACATGCCGTTGAATCCGCGTTCGCCGATGAGTTCGACCGCGGCGTTCAGCACCTCGCGTCGACGCTCCTGCGGTGGTTTGCGGATCCGCTTGCTGCGCTGAGTATCCATACACCCGAGTGTATCGGTGCGAACGGAAAACCCGAGCGCGCTCTCAGGCCTGGAACACGTCTGGGTGGACGGGATCGCCCGGCACATCGGCAAGCAGCCCCTCCAGTCCGAGGAACTCCTGCCAGAAGTCAAGCGGCTGCCCATACGGCGTCGCCTCACTACCATGCGCCTGCACGTTCGCCTTCGCTTCCAACACGTCAAGATCGCTCAGCCCATCGAAATACGATGTCAGCCGGCCGAGGTTCTCATCGTCATAGAACAGGGAACCGATGATCTCCGTCAACCGTTGGGCACGTTCGACCGGCAGTGAATCCCAGTGGCGCAGTTCGATGAAGTTCTTCAGCCGCACATCGTTGAAATGCGTGGACAGCACATGGTTCACCTCGTACGCGTTGAGCTCGCGGTCGGGGTAGATTTCGCCCGCGTTGTCGCGGAACGCGGCGCGGTGTTTCTGCTCTTCGGGCAGCCCCTCAGCCTCCGGGGTATGGGTCAGGTCGGCGAACATCATCGGAGTGCTCAACACGTCCACCGCATAATCCTCCCAGCCGAACCGGTCATCGTACAACCCGGGGATCAGGTTGGTGCGCTGACAGTCAAGGAAATCCCACATGCGCTGGCGCAGCAGCGGGAACGGGTTCTCGGTGCCTTCGAAATACGGGGTGTTGCGGAAGAACCACGCCAGAATCGGGCCGATTGCCGTCCCCACGCGCAGCTTGCGAATCGCGTCCTGCTCGTTCTGATAGTCGATGCTCACCTGCGTGGAAGCGGAACCGCGCATCATGCACAAGCCGTACTGGCCGACGCGTCCCAGATAATCGGTCATCGCCTCGTACCGGCTCTTCGGGTTGACCGGAATGTCGGCGTAGCTGGTGTTCGGCTGGTAACCGTAGTTGATCAGGCGGAAGTCCAGCGCGTCGAGGATCGGATTGATTTCCTTGCGGAAGCGACTGTACTCGATGGCCAGTTCCTGCGGGCTGTGCAGCACGCCGATCGAGCATTCGACTTGGGCGCCCGGCTCCAGTGAAATTGAAATACCCTTGCGGGCGAGTCCAACGAGCCGACCGTTCTCCCAATATTCCTTATCGGCGTCATAATACGGGCGCATACGGTTGAGCAGCTCCTCAACCCCGTTCGGCTCGTAGTAGTTGACCGCTTGGTCGGTGCCGTTGCGTACAGGCAGATGCTCGATTTCAACCCCGTAACCGTCATCGCGTTCCGGCTTGGCGCCGCTTTCGAAGAAGCGGATCAGGCTGGTGACATGCTTGGGGTTGACGGTGGCATTCATGTGCGCGTAGCTGATGCGTGGTGTGCTCATGGTGCCATCGTATGCGAAACGGGCGTTCCACGCGCGCAATGCCGCGCCGTACGCTCTACGAAAAACTGATAGCGACTTGCAAACCGTTCCGGATTGTCCGCCACGTTCAGCATGCTGTTCTGCTTGCTCAGGGCGCGTACAGACCGTTCGGATGATACCGATTCGGGCGGGTTGTTATACGGTTCGAACGCTGAGCCGGTTCGGGCGGGTTGTATGCTTCATCCGGCTCAGTTCGTTCGCTCGCTTCAGTCCGCGGTGGACAGCGGAGCTTGCAAATCTCTTTCCTGCCCCGGCCGGTTGCCGGCAGCACCGTGCATCGGCTCGTCAAGATGCGCCTTGTGATTCTTCTTGGCGGCGGCGATCATCAGCTTCAAACGGTTGAGCTGGTTCGCCTCCGAGGCGCCCGGATCGTAATCGATCGACACGATGTTGGCCTGCGGATACAGGCGGCGGATCTTGCCGAACATGCCGCGCCCGGTCACATGGTTAGGCAGGCACGCGAAGGGCTGGGCGCACACGATGTTCGGGCAGCCGGATTCGATCAGCTCGATGATCTCGGCGGTCAGCAGCCATCCTTCGCCCGCTTGCACGCCGACTGACGTAACCTCGTCGGCGGTCTTGACGAGCTGCTCCATGCGTTCGTCCTGGCTGAACTTGCCGTGCGCGGTGGCGATGGCACGACGCACCGGATTAAGCCCGCGATTAAGGGCCCACCGCATGATCGCGTCCATAGTCTGGCTACCGCCGGTGCCCAGATGGTCCTCGTTCCACTTGTCGGTGTACGGGTGCTGGGTCATGAATTCGATAATGCCCGGCACCACAGCCTCGCAACCTTGCGCCTCGATCTGGTCAACGACATGGTTGTTGGCGTCCGGATGGTATTTGACGAGAATCTCACCTACCACACCGACACGCGGCTTGCGCGGGATATCCTTGAGCGGCAGCTCGTCGAAGGTGCGCACGATCTTCTTCAAGAGCTGCGGGTACAGCCAGTAGCCCTTGCCGTACACACGCTTGGCGGTTTTGGAATACCCGTGGTGTTCGATGGTCTCGCGCAGGATCGTATCCCACTGTTCATATAGGGCGTTCGCGCTGCCCAGTTCCGCCTCGTAGGGGCGGACGCGGTACAGGCATTTCATGAGCAAATCGCCGTACACGAGCGCTTTGCCGGCACGTTCCAGCATCGCCGGTGTCGCCTTGAAGCCCGGGTTGCTTTCCAGCCCCTGGAAGCTCAGCGCGATGACCGGAATCTGTGGATATCCGGCGTCAATCAGCGCCTTGCGGATCAGACCGTAGTAGTTGGTGGCTCGACACATGCCGCCGGTCTGCGAAATGGCGAGCGCCACATGGTTGGGATCGTACTTGCCTTGGATGATGGCGTCCACCAGTTGTCCGACGACCATGATCGCCGGATAGCAGGCGTCGTTGTTCACGTATTTGAGGCCGGTTTCCACGTCCTCGTTGCTCGCGTGCTTGAGTACGTCGCATTTGTAGCCGCCCGAGCGGATGACGGATTCAACCAGCGAGAAGTGGACGGGGCTCATCTGCGGTACGACGATGGTGTAGTCGCGCATGGATTTCTCGAAGCGGACCTTGTGCGCGTACCGGCTCATGGTGGCCTCGTTGCGGGCGGATCCGCCGCGCTTGCCAGTCTTCGAGCCGTCCTGCTGCGATGCTTGGGCATTGCGGCGCGCGGCCTTCCTGACCGCCTCGGTGAGCTTCGGATTCTCGGCCATCACGGTGTCGAGCATCGCCTGACGTCCCGGGGTCGGAGCAGGGCCGCCGGTGTGGCGGAAGCCGCTGTCGGATGCGGTTTGCGCGGGCTGCGGTTCCAGCGATTCAGGAGATTCCAGCGATTCAGGAGATTCCGACGACTTGTGACCGTCGCGCAATTCGGCGTTGCGTTCACGCTCCTCGACGGCGGCTTTCAGCGAGCGCAGACGAATCTTGGCCGCGCCGAGGTTGCTGACCTCGTCGATTTTGAGCACGGTGTACACGTCGGCCTTGTCGGCGAGGATTTCGCTGACCTGGTCGGTGGTGATGGCGTCGAGGCCGCAGCCGAAGGAATTGAGCTGCACGAGTTCAAGCCCCGGATAGGAGGACACGAAGCGCGCCGCCGCATACAAGCGGGCATGGTAAGCCCACTGGTTCTGTACACGCAATGGCATGCGTGTGACCTTGCGGTCGCCCACCTCGCGGAATCCCGCAGAATCCTTGGCACGGGGGTTCTTCTCCCCCGCGGCCAGATAGTCGCTCAAATGCAAGTCCTCACCGGGCTGCAGCTCGCAGATCGAATCCTCGGAAAGCACGACCATACCCAGCGAGCAAATCGTCTCGGGAATGCCGTGATTGACTTCAGGATCGATGTGGTAAGGCCGCCCGGCGAGCACGATGCCGCGGCAATCGTGCTCCTTCATGTACGCGAGCGCGCGCAAGCCTTCCTGCTGTACGTCATGCTTGAACAGCTTATCCTCGGCGTATGCAGCCTTGACCGCCTCCTGCGCCTCGTCCATCGTCACGTTCGCCCACGCGAATTCCTCGACAATGCGCTTAGCCATGAGCTCATGGTTGGCGAGGTTGAAATAGGGGCGCATGTAGCGGATGCCGGGTTCGCGCAGTTCGGGCATATTCGCGCCGATGACGACCGGGTAGTTCGCGACGACCGGGCAATTGTAATGGTTGTCGGTGTTGGGCACGAGGTTCTCCTCGTAGCTCACGCACGGGTAGAAGATTGTCTTGACGCCCTTGTTGAGCAGCCATTTGATATGGCCGTGCACCAGCTTCGCCGGGTAGCAGATGTTCTCGGAGGCGATGGATTCGATGCCGGTTTCGAACAGTTCGTGGCTGGAACGTCCGGAGATGATGACCTTGAAACCGAGATTGGTGAGCAGGGTGAACCAGAACGGGTAGTTCTCGTACATGTTGAGCACGCGCGGAATGCCGATTTCTCCGCGAGTCGCCTTCTTATCGGTCAGGCGGCGGTAGGCGAAGCAGCGCTTGTACTTGTAGTCGTACAGGTTCGGCCGGTCGGAACGCTTCTTCTTCGCGTCGCCGCCGCGTTCACACCGGTTGCCGGTCACGTAGCGCGAACCGTCCTGGAAGGTCGTGATGGTGAGCTTGCAGTGGTTCTGGCACAGCTTGCACACGTCACGGGACGTGGTCATCGACAGATTGTCAAGCGCCTGACCACTCAGGATGCCGGAACGCGTGTGCTCGGCGGCCGGATCGTCGTCCGCAGCGTCGACGTAATGCATGCGGGCGGTCAGCGCGGCGCCGTACGCGCCCATAAGGCCGGCGATGTTCGGGCGGGTGACCTCGCGTTTGGTCAGCAGTTCGAAAGCACGCAGCACGGCATCGTTGAGGAAGGTGCCGCCTTGGACAACGACCGTGTCACCGAGCGCATCGGCGTCACGCAGTTTGATGACCTTGTACAGTGCGTTGCGTACGACCGAATAGCACAGGCCCGCGGCGATGTCCTCGATGGATGCGCCTTCCTTCTGGGCCTGTTTGACGGAGGAGTTCATGAACACGGTGCAACGCGAGCCCAAATCGACCGGATGTGTGGAGTTCAGGGCTTTCTGCGTGAATTCCTCGATGCTCAACCCCATGGACTGGGCGAAAGTCTGCAGGAAGGATCCGCAGCCGGACGAGCAGGCCTCGTTGACGGCAATCGAGTCGATGACCCCGTCGTTGATGGCGAGGTATTTCATGTCCTGGCCGCCGATATCGATGACGGCAGTCACGCCGGGGCTGACCATTTCGGCGCCACGGTAGTGCGCCATCGTCTCGACGACGCCCTCATCCAAGTGCAGACCGGTGGAAATCAGACCTTCGCCGTAGCCGGTCGCACAAGAACGCGCAATCCACGCTTCAGGCGGCAGCTGCGCCTGGATGCGTTTGACGATATCCACGGCGGCGGTCAGCGGGCTGCCCTCGTTCGTGGCGTAGGACGACCATACGATTTCACGGTCGTCGTTGACGAGGGTCGCCTTGATGGTGGTCGAACCCGCATCGATGCCAAGGAAGTGCGGGCCGGACGCCCCTTCGAGCGTGCCCACATGCACGTGTTCGCGGTGGTGACGGGCATTGAACGCCTCGCGGTCCGCCTCGGTGGGGAACAGCGGCGGCATGGTCTTCGTATTGCTCGGCAGGTTCTTCAGTCGCTCCAAATCATCAAGAATCTGCGTGCAAGTGCGTGGTTCGGCGACCGTGGCGGTGCTTGTGTCGTCATCGTCGTCGTTGTCGTCGCCGGCGATGAGTGCGGCACCGAACGCGACATACAAATGGGCGTTGCTCGGGGTGATGAACTCGTCGACCTTGCCTTCGAGCGCACGGTGGAAGGCTTCGCGCAGCTCGGACATGAAGAACAGCGGCCCGCCGAGGAAGACGACGTTGCCGTGGATTGGCCTGCCGGAAGCAAGGCCCGCGATTGTCTGCGTGGCGACGGCGGTGAAGATCGAAGCCGCCAAATCGGGTTTCGCCGCGCCGTCGTTGATAAGCGGCTGCAAATCGGATTTCGCGAACACGCCGCAACGCGAAGCAATCGGGTACAAGGTCTGGTAATGCTTGGCCATTTCGTTGAGGCCGGCCGCATCCGTATCCAACAGGGTGGCCATCTGGTCGATGAATGCGCCGGTGCCGCCCGCGCACGAACCGTTCATGCGCTGCTCAGGGGTGGGCTTCAAATACGTGATTTTCGCATCCTCGCCACCGAGTTCGATGATGACGTCAGCTTGCGGGATTTCCTGGTCAATCGCGCGGGTTTCGGCGATGACTTCCTGGATGAAGGGCACGTGGATGTTGTCGGCGAGTGTCAGGCCGCCGGAGCCGGTGATCGCCAAGCGAATCGGTTCGTCGCCCCGCCCGAGCTGGTCGAGTCTCGTCCGGATGTCTTCGAGCAGACCGGCGACGGTGGCTCGCACATTCGCGTGATGCCGGCGGTAGTCGGAGAACAGCGCACCGTCAAGCGTGTCACTTTGGTCGAGCACCACTGCTTTGACCGTGGTCGATCCGATGTCGAGACCGACACGCAACGGTTTCCTCCCGTGTTCGCCGGTCATGACATGTTCTCCCTGTTCCACCATCTGCACCTCATATCCATTGTCGGCGGAGTGCCGGGCGGTGCCGGCCTCAAACCGTGCACCTGCCCGTCCCGCCGAATTTCCTCTAGTGAATGCTAACGCATACGGACGTCAGCGAAACTCGCCCCCAGCGAAACAGGACAGATGTCTGGTATCTGTCCCGCGGATTTGTGCTACCCGCGAGTTGGAACACGCGCATGCCCGGTCAGGAGCGTGCCGGTGTCTTTGCCGGCATCCGGCGTTTCACCGCGGCCGACACCGCGACAGTCGCCCGCATGGCGCCCCAGGCGAGCAGGGTGACGACGAGCGCGACGAACGTGCCGCCGACTAGCAGACGCACGGTCATCGGCACCTTGATGCGCCCCGACAGCGCGCGGATGGTGCGGTTTCGGAGGCTGCGGGGGTGAAGGTGGTTGTGGCGGTAGGGGCGGCTGCATCGCAGGATGCGGTATCGGCGGGGCCGGACGAGTCGCTTGCAGGCTCAGCGGCAGTTGCGGTCGTCGTGGCTGGCTCAATCCATCGCGTGGGATGGTAGAGCATGCGCAACCGTGTAGGTATCGGCGTGGCGCAGACGCTGTCGGCATGCGTGTGCAGGTACCGCAGTTTGTCGCATTGCCAGACGGAATACGCGATGACCGCCCCCATGAGTGAGGCTTCCGGGCCGACGCCCGCGCCGGCGGCGAGGATAATCAGCGCGATGAGCAGGTCACGCCATGCGGTGTGATAGTTGATAGCTTCCCCGCGTTTCAGGGCGCCGAGAACATCGCGCGTGGTGTGTGGAATGTCACCCCAGCGTCGTTTGCCCCAGACCAGCAGCAGGGTGCCCACGACCGCGACCGGCATGCGTACACCCATCGCGACGGCACGCGGACGGCCCACACCTCTCAAATCAGCGTAACCGCGGTGTTCTCCACCACGAGGAACAGCGCAGCAATCGCAAGGACGATCACGCTCAGCGACGCCGCATTACAGCGCATACCTGATTCGTTTCATCACCCTAGCCACTGTAATCGCCCATCCCTCACAAACCAGCTATGCAAACGGCTTTCCCAGCGTAGACAGTTTGTGGGAAACAGGCGCGAGACGGACGCACGCCAGGTGATTTACTGTTCGGCGGAGATGCTATCGTTACCTTCCCCGGCGGCGCGATCCTTGCCATAGATTTCCGGGATGAAGCGCTCCTGGTCGTGCAGTTTGCTCCAGATGACAGGCTCGCCCGCCACAAAGGATTTCTGCACGTCGATGATCCGCTGATTGCTCGAACCGCGGAATTGCAGCAAAGAATCGTGCAGGTCCTTGATATACCGGCCGTCGACGAGAATATCGATCTCGTGTAGCAGATCGAGTTTGTCCGGGGTCTCGCCGGGGCGCATGAGCTCCTCCCACGTGTAGCCGGTCCAGCACCAGATGTCTTTCGTATGGCCGAAACGTTCGCGGATTTTGCGTGCCAGCGGCAGCAACACGCCCGTATTGAGCAAGGGCTCGCCGCCAAGGAAGGTGATGCCCTGCACGTATGACTGGGACAGGTCGTCCATGATTTGCGCCTCGAGCGCGTCATTGTATTCATGGCCTGCTTGGAAATCCCAGATGGACTTGTTGTAGCATTCCACGCAGTGGAACGGGCATCCGGACACGTACAGGGAACAGCGGATGCCTTCGCCATCGGTCATAAGGAACCGCTTGTAGTCGGCGATCATATTGTGGCTCATCCGGTTCGTCCACTGTCCGGCTTTCGGGTTGTTCGACCGATTGGTCGGGATGAACGGACCGCGGTCGGTCTCCCCCGCCGCGAAATCATGCAATGTCGTTGCTGCCATCTGTACTCCCCTGCTCCTTAGCTCCTTGTTGTATTCCGGGCATGCCACCGAAGCTTTCCCGCACGGCAATGACGGCCGTGTGCAGCGTGCATCACGGCCGTCATCATTGTTTCCCGGTTCGCCGCCTTCGGATATCCGTCTGGCGGCCTGCTCCCGGTGTTTTCCGGGCTATGTTTTTCCGGATGTTGCGCTCCGGATTATGCGCTCCGGGCTACTTGGTCTCCTCGAACCATTCGCGCTCGGAACCGTCCTTGAGCGTCACATGGCCAGTTTCGCCGCTCATGTGCTTGACGCGGTGGGCGATTTCCTCGTGGCGGCCATGCACCATCGGGCGCTGGACCGGGTTGCCGAGGTATCCGCACGTGCGCTTGGTCACGTTGCATTTGTCAGGGTCGGAGTTGCCGCACTCGGGGCACTTGAAACCCTCTTCGGTCGGTTCGAAGTCGCCTTGGAAACCGCACACGAAGCAGTGGTCGATCGGGGTGTTGGTGCCCAGGTAGCCGATGCCGATCTTGTAGGCGTAATCCCACACGGCCTCAAGCGCCTTGGGATTGTCCTGCAGGCACGGGAACTCACAGTAGTTGATGAAGCCACCGGACGCGTAGTAGGGGAAGTCCTTCTCGTAGTCAAGCTTCTCCATCGGCGTCGGGGACAGCCACACCGGGTAGTGGAAGGAGTTGGTGTAGAAGTCGTGGTCGGTCACGCCTTCGACGCGGCCGAACTTCTCGCGATCCATGCGGTTGAAGCGGTCGGTGAGGCTTTCCGCCGGCGTGGAGTACACCGAGTAATGGTAGCCTTCGGCCTTGCACCACTGCTTGCACAGCTGGTTCATGCGCTTGACAATGGACAGCGCGAACTCCTTGCCTTCCGGATCCCAGCTGTGGTCGCGCATCCAGTCCTTACCGTAGAACACAGCCGTCGCCTCGTACAGGCCGATGTAGCCCAGAGATACAGTGGCACGCTCGTTGCGGAAGAGCTGGTCGACGTTGTCGTTGGCGCCGAGGCGGCCGAAAGCGCCGTAGCGGAACAGGGTCGGCGCGTTGACCGGGGTGGCTTGCTTGCAGCGCATGATACGGAACTGCAGCGCTTGGTGTGCGACTTCCATACGCTCGTCGAACAGCTTCCAGAAGCGGTCCTTGTCGCCGTGGGACTCAAGGGCGATACGCGGCACGTTGACGGTGACGACGCCGAGGTTCATGCGGCCGTCCTCGACATCCTTGCCGGTCTTGGGGTCGATCCAACCCTGCAGGAAGGAACGGCAACCCATCGGGGCCTTGAAGGAGCCGGTGATTTTGACGATGTTGTCGTAGAAGACGACATCCGGGTACATGCGCTTGGTGGAGCATTCGAGCGCCAGCTGCTTCATGTCGTAGTTCGGGTCGCCCGGGTCGGCGTTGATGCCGTGCTTGATGGTGAACACAAGCTTCGGGAAGATCGCGGTGTGACGATCCTTGCCCAGACCACGGATGCGGTTGAGTAGGATGGAACGCTGGATTTCGCGGGCGAACCATGAGGTGCCCAAGCCGAAACCGACGGTTACGAACGGGGTCTGGCCGTTGGATACGCGGTTGGAGTTGATCTGGTATTCCATGGTCTGCATGGCGTCGTAAATCGCCTTGCGGGTCATGAGCTTCGCATAGATTTCGCGGATCTGCTGAATAGGCTCGGCATCCGTGTCAAACGGGACGTCGTCGGGCAGCGGGGCGCGGTTCTCGAAGTGCAGGCCTGCGGGCTCCTGCTCCTTGAGGCCATGCACGACGGTCTGCGCGGCTTCGATGGGCATGTCGTCGGGGAACATGGCGTGAGCCATCTTCAGATGCTTCTCATAGTCGAGCTTCGCATACGGCTCAAGCATCTCGTCGGCACGATTGACGGTCTGGCCGCCGTACTGGGCGCCAGCGATGTCCTTGATGATCTGGGTGATCTGCGTGGCGGCGGTGCCGATGGACTTCGGGGAGTCCATCATCGCGTTGCCGAGTTCGAAACCGTGGGCGAGCATGTCGCCGAAATCCGGCAGCGAGCAGTTGGTCATCGCAGTGAACGGCGAGTAATCAGCATCATGGAAGTGGATGTCGCCCTTCATATGGGCGTTGGACACGGCGTCAGGCAGCATGGAGAACGCGGATGCCTTGGAGACGGCGCCGGCGAGCAAGTCGCGCTGCGTGGCATAGACGTTGGAATCCTTGTTTGCGTTCTCACGCACGAGGGATTCGTCGCGGTTGACCAGACGGCTGACCGCTTCGTTGATATCGGTGGCCTTGGCGCGCTCGATGTCCTTGTTCAGACGATAGGTCGTGTAGTTGCGGGCGACCTCATACAGATGGTCTTCGATGAGGCCGTGCTCGACCAGGTTCTGGATGTCCTCGATCTTGGCGGGACCGTTGTAGCGTTCCTTGATTTCGCCTTCGACCTGGTTGGCGAGGTCGCGAATCAGCTGCTCCTCCTCCGGGCCGATCTCCTTGTCGAGATCCTTGAAGGCGGACTTGACGGCGCTGATGATGTTAATCGGGTCGAATTCGACGATTCGGCCGTCACGCTTCTCGACGAGCACCTTGCCCATATCCGACTTCCCTTCCGCGACAGTGTCTGCCACATCGCTGTCCGGGGTGGCGGTCCGAGGCACATCAAGAACCTGCATGTCCATTGGGTTCCGTCCTTTCCCTTGGCCGGGCGCCTCCCGGCCTTCATCGTTCTGCATTTGCCACATCGACTGTACCACGAGATATAGTGCACGATCACCGAGTGTTGCCCAAGATATAGTAGCAATCCGCATCGTTCCGCCAATAAGCGGCAAATGTGATGAGGATTACACGAGCACCTCAGCGTGTCGTTTCCGACACGCCACCACCACCCATGAAAGAGTGATATACGCGGGCGCGCGCGCAATGAAATTGTCCGTTCGATGCGCAACAGTAGAGGCCATCGAACATCCGTCAGGCTACGTCAGCCGACGGCGGACGGGTAGGGCAGTCACGCCACGCACGCAAGTGGCACGCCACGCCCACGGCGCGAAGGGAAGGCATATGCAGTACGGGTATCAGGAAGCGAATTACGGCTATGGCAATGCCGTGGCAGCCCCCGGCAACGCCGACGCGCCCAAGCCACTCGACCAGCTGCCGCGGCTCGCCCGCGACACCACCGCGGAGAACCCTTGGCCGGTCAGCGTGGTCAGCCAGAAATACCACGATGCCGTCGAACGCTGGCCGGCGTCGTGGGTCGAAGGCCAGATTGTCGAAATCAACATGCGGCGCAGTACGTCTGGCTACATCACACTGCGCGACAACACCCAGGACATCTCGATGTCCGTCATGGGGTTCAGGAACTTCGTCGCGATGGCCCGCGAGTTCAAACAGGGCGAGCGCGTCGTTGTCCATGGCAAGCCGGAAGTGTGGGTGAAGGCGACACGCCTGAGTTTCATCGCCGACGACATCCGCCGCGTGGGAGCCGGCGACCTCAAGGTGCAAATCGACGAGCTACGCAAGAAGCTCAAAGGCGAAGGCCTGTTCGACGCCGAAAACAAGATTCCGCTTCCGGAATTCCCCCGTTGCATCGGCCTGATTTGCGCACCCCAGGCCCGCGCCGAAGGCGATGTCATCACCAACGTGAACCTGCGTTGGCCGGCGGTGGACTTCGTGATTGAGCATGTCCACGTCCAGGGTGCGCAGTGCCCGCCGGAGGTGGTCCAAGCGATCCGCAAGCTCGACGACGACCCGAGAGTGGACGTCATCATCGTCGCGCGTGGCGGCGGCAGTTTCGAAGACCTCATCGGCTTCTCCGACGAAAACGTAGTACGTGCCACGGCGGCATGCCGCAAACCAATCGTCTCGGCAATCGGGCATGAGGACGACTGGACGCTCATCGATTTGGCCGCCGATCTTCGCGCCTCGACGCCGACGGATGCGGCAAAGAAGGTCGTACCAGACGTGCGTGAGCAGTGGCAGCTCATCACCAACGCCTGGCAACGCATGAATCTGCGAATGGACGCCATGGTCGGCAACGAGCAGCGGCTTATCGAAGGCTATGCGAACCGGCCGAGCCTGACCAACCCGAGTACCATGCTCGAACCGCATCAGCGGCTGGTTGACGATGCCGTGCAACGCATGCGATATGGGTTGACCCGAATCATCGACGACGCCGGCATGACCGTCGAAAAGCTGCACGCCAGCCTCACCGCCATGAGCCCGCAGGCGACCTTGAACCGCGGGTACGCCGTCGTGCAGACCGCCGACGGGCATGTGCTTGACAACGCAGCCGATGCGAGCGTGGGAGAGCAACTGTCGATCACCCTGCACCACGGCACCCTGCTCGCCGAAGCCAAAGGGCAGATGGGCGGAAACCACATCGACACCGGCGACTGACGCAGTTGCGGCGCGCCCGTGCGATGCCCGTGTGGTGCTTGTTTGGTGCCTGCCGCCATATGGCCACCAGCAGGCACAGCATCGCCCGCGCAACGCCACGACCCCAGCCCATCGCAACGCAACCGACAATCCGCCTATCAATCATCGACATCAATCACCACTATCAATCATCAACACCCATGGAAGGAACACCGATGACAGTTGAAGCACAGGATCCCCAGAAGACCGACACCACGGCTTCCAGCCTGACCCAAGAGGAGCGCGAGCGCATCGCGTCCATGTCCTATGAGGAGGCGCGCGACCAGCTGATCCAAGCGGTGCAGGCGCTCGAAGCCGGAGGGCTGAACCTCGACCAGTCCATGCGCCAGTGGGAGCTCGGCGAAGCGCTTGCCAAGCGCGCCCAGACCTTGCTCGACCAAGTCCGCGCCAAACTTGACGCCGCGCAGGCCCAGCAGCAGACTTCCGCCGACACCGCGGGAACCCAGTCCAACCTTGAGTGACCGCCGGCTTGGCGGGCGTTTTGCAGGCGGGGCCAGCCGAAGCTGTGCGGCGGCAAGCCGAAGCGGGGCGGCCGTTAGCCGAATGGCCGTCCGCCGGTTGCGCGCCCGTCTAGCTGCGGCCCGCCAAGCAACGTGAGCCGATGCGCGTCTACGCTGCCGTACCATGCGCAACCGCAATCACTCCACACGCGACGCCCCACAGATGATACTCTGCAGACGCATCGCCATACCCGGTGCGATGCGCCGTCATGCCACCTGTGAATGCGTTGTCATGCCACCTGCAATGTGGCGAGCAGCGCCGCATGGTCCGAACCGGTCACATGCTTGGACTGCACCTGCCCGACGACCATACCCTGGTCGATCAGGATGTGGTCGATGCCGGCGAAGGCGGGCACGCCGGTATGGTTCGCCGGCCATGTGAACACCAAACCATGCCCTGCCTGGCGTGTGGCGTCAGAGAACCTCGAACCGAGGATACCGCGGAAAGCGGCATGGTCGTATGTGGCGTTGAAATCCCCCATCATCACATACGCCGTACCGGTTTTCTGCCGCATCAGGGACAACTCGTTTAGCGCTCTGTTCCACTGGGACCAATACCCGGGCTGCGGCGACGTGGTGTGCACGGAGATGAACCGCACCTGCACGCCGCCCATATCAACCGTTCCCGCCGGCATGAACGAAGCGCTCGAATGGACCTCGTCATCCACGGGGTCGTCAAGTGCGACCGCCGACCACAGGCCGTTGCCGTACACGCCGTCAGACGATGAGACCTGCGAATACGGCAAATAATCGCCGATACCATCCGCTTCCAGCTGTTTGACGAACGCATCCGTGGTCTCCTGCAACGCGAGCACCTCAACACGCTCGTCACGCACCAAATCGACCACAGCCTGCGGGTCGGCCTGCCCTTTGAACACGTTGAGCGTCATCACCCTCGCATAATGGTCGCCGGTCACCGCATGCGCCTGACCGACCGCCGTCACCGCATCCTGTGACAACGCGGCCTGGGAGCGGAAAAACGGCGCCTGCCACCACACCTGCGCCGCGACGCACGCCAACGCAATCAGCGCCACAAACCAACGATTCGAGAACAGTGCGAGCAGCAACGCCACCACGGCGAGCGGCACGAACCACGGGGTCAGCGAGACGACGACCGGAACATACGGCAGCGACTGCAAATCAGCAGGCAGCGCCCGCGCAATCGTCCCCAAGACGGCGACAATCATCAGCAATCCCGCAAGCACGCCAGAAAGCACGCGCTTGCGTTTCGGCTTCACCGCAGGCGCTGACGAATTGGGTGTTCCAGCCATCACATCTCCGTTTTCCTTGTCGTATATCCTCACCACATGTATCCTCACCACTGTAATGCGCGAACGCCCGCCCACCGTCGCAGACAAACGAACCATCGCGCAATGCTCACCAGTCGGCTATGCTTGAACCAACCGACATGAGAAGGACCGGCATGACCGAACCCACCACACCACCCCAACATTTCGAAGCATTACGGGACTTCGCCAATGACCTGCTGAGCCATTCCGGCTTGCAAGGGCCGACGTTCCTGTGGGATCGTTCCATTCATGATGACGCGCAAAGCGATGACGCTGAGCGCGAAGACATACCCGTGGCTCCCCCGGAGGAGGCGAAGCAGACCATCGACGCGCCGATTCGTTGGTATTTGCGCGCTATGGATTCGCTCAGCCCGACTCCGCAAGCCGACGGCGCCGACGGCATCAACCGCACGGACATGCCGACCTTCTACTACAGCACCGGGGCGCTGTCCGGGGTCGAGGCTGTCGTCGGAAACGCGCTGATGAGCACGAGGTGGTGCGATGCGGCCGGCAATCTCGCCACCGCGCTGATTACGACGTCCTCATTCCTCGGCAGCATCGCCGACCGGGAAGGCGAAGGACTCGCCTATCTCAAGCGTTTGATTGATGAGACGCGCATTTACTTCGACAGCGTGGCCCAGCACGCGGATCCGGTCACCGGCGGGCAAGCGCTCTCCGGTATCGTATCAGCGGCTTGTCAGGATGATTTCCGGTTCAACCCGGTGCAGATGGTTCAGCTTATCTCGTGCTCGCTGCCGTTTGCGCAATGGGACGACACGCGGGTATTTGTCTACGATGCGATAGACCGGGCGCAAGCGACCATGGCATCGGTCGAGCGCGATATCCGCTCCAACGACAAGGACGACCCGGCGGGCAATCTCATGATGGATTCCGAGGGGAATCTGGTCGATGTGTCGGCGGGCGGCATCCGCGAGCAGTTCGATATGTCGATGCTCATGCTGCGGCATGACGTGTTGCGCATGTGCGGGGAGGACGAGCAGGCCGACCGCATGCTCAGCGAGCACAGTGACATCGAGCCGATGGCCGACGCGTATGCGGCGCAGCTCATCAGGCGCGGACAGTGGCGGCAGCTGCGGGACTTCGCCGGGCGCGTGCTTGCCGACGACCCCTACCAGCAGATGGCGCTGATTCCGCCGCAGCTGGCCCCTGACGAGTGGCACACCATCCTCGATCTGGCGCAATACGAACTCGCGCACGGGCAGTGAGCCGTGCGGCAAGATGCGCGTGTTGCAATGCGACGACCTGTCTCGTGTGCATGATCATAGGCACGGCGACCCCTAAAACCGGCACGGCCGAATGCACCAAACCGACCACCGACACTGAGAGCCCCGTCAGCGTCGGCAGAAGGTTATGACTCTGCTTCCACCGACACTGAGATGACTCTAAGCGTCGGCAGAGGGTTATTGTTCCGCCTCTGCCGACGCTTACGATGCAATCAACGTCGGCGGAAAGTCGCGAATCGCACGTGCCTGCTTGCCGATGGTGTCGCTTGGCTCAGTTGAGCTTGAACCCGAGTTCCTTTGCCGCGGCAATCGGCACCGGATCGTCGCACCAGTAATCCTCGACGTTCTCATCGGTTGCCAGCGAACGAATCTGAGCCCGGTCGATGTACAGCTCGCCGCTGAGATGATCGGTCTCATGCTGGAAGATACGAGCCGGCCATCCGTGCAGTTGCTCCTCGTGCCAAGTGCCGTCCATATCCTGCCAACGCGCGGTGATATTGCGCCAACGCTTGCGCACCGCCTGATAGCCGTCAAAACTCAGGCAACCTTCGTAGAAGCTGCGCGTTTCGGTACCAATCGGCTGGTAGGACGGGTTGATGATTGCGTGGAACGGGAATTCGGATATCTCACGCGGATCGTCCTGGTCGTCACGGATATGGTCCTCGACCACGGCGAGCGCGATGCCAAGCCCGATTTGTGGGGCGGCAAGACCGACACCTGGCGCTTCGAGCATGGTGGTTCGCATCGCCTGGACGAGTTTGGTGAGGGTGTTCTTGCTCAGTTGCCCGTTGTAGCGGCGCGTCGGCTGGCGCAGCACCGGTTCACCCACCTGGACGATTGGGAGGATGCCTTCGCTGTCGCCGGATCTGAGCAGGCTTTCAACCGCACGGTTCAGCCCCAAATCGATACTCGAGCCTCGTGTGAACATGCTCATGCCAGTTCCTCCGCGACAATCTTGGCGAGACGGTCGCACACCTCGTCCGCTTGCTGTTGGGTGGCGGCCTCAGCCATCACACGCACCAATGGTTCGGTGCCACTCGGGCGCAGCAACACGCGACCGGTCTCCCCCAGCAACGCGGTTTCCTTTTCAACAGCCTTCTGCACGGCGGCGTTCGTGGTCACCGCCTGCTTGTTGGAGCACCGGACGTTGACCAGCTGCTGCGGCAGTTGCGGGAAGTCGGCGGCGAGCTGTTTGAGGCTCTTGCCGGATTTAACGACTTCGTTGCACAAGGTCAGCGCGGTCAGTGTGCCGTCGCCGGTCGTGGCGAATTCGCGGTTAATCACGTGGCCGGACTGTTCGCCGCCCAGCGAATAGTCGCCGCGCAGCATCTCCTCGAGCACGTACCGGTCGCCGACGTTGGTCTGCACGGTCTTGATGCCCATGTCTTTGAGGGCGAGCTTCAAGCCGAGGTTGCTCATCACCGTCACCACGAGCGTGTCGTGGTTGAGCTTGCCTTCGCGCTTCTTGGCGCGCGCGAGGATGCCCATGATCTGATCACCGTTGACCATGGTGCCGTCCTCGTCCACAGCCAGGCAGCGGTCCGCGTCACCATCGAAGGCGACACCCATCGCGCTGCCCGTGGCCTTGACCATGGCCTGCAGTTGCTCAGGATGCGTGGACCCCGCATGATCGTTGATATTGTAGCCGTCCGGGGATGCGTTGATCACGATGACTTCCGCACCGGCGCGACGCAACGCCTCCGGGGCGACCACGGATGTGGCGCCGTTGGCGCAGTCGGCGACCAGACGCAGGCCGGCGAGCGGCTTCGGCTGGGTTTTCTCCGGTCCGACGACTGGGGCGATCGTGGAGACCAGATGGTCGATATACAGGTTCGTGGCGGTCACGGTGTCGTGGCTGACGCGGCCTACCCCGGCTCCGGTCGGGCGGTCCCAATCCTTGCCCAGGACTGCTTCAATCTCGTCTTCCTTGCTGTCAGGAAGCTTGAAGCCGCCGCGTGCGAAGAACTTGATGCCGTTGTCAGGCATCGGGTTGTGGGAGGCGGAAATCACCGCGCCCATCTCAACGTTAAGCACGGAGGTGAGGAACGCGATGCCCGGAGTCGGGATGATGCCGACATCGATGACGTCGAAACCGCCGGCGCTCATACCCGCCGACAGCGCAGATGACAGGAAGTCACCGGAAACACGGGTGTCGCGTCCCACCAACGCACGACGCCGTCCTTCGGAATGCACGTCATCATCCTTGGTTTTCGGCGCATCGGCCTGACCGAGCACGCGGACGGCGGCGTCCCCCAGATCCAATGCCAGTCGGGCGGTAAGGTCTTTGTTCGCCAACCCGCGCACGCCATCGGTTCCGAACATTTTCGGCATGGTAGTAGTCCTCGCTTCTTCGACATGAATATGCTGCACACCATCGTACCTACCCGTGCTCCCAAACCCGCCGCCGGTGTGGGTGAACATTTACGAAGCCCACCGCCGGAACCTGCCGCTGACATTCCACGAGTCTGAACACGTCCAACATGTGGAACGTCTTCGAACAGCTTTCCCACGCTCCCGAACCACCCCGCAGATACCCCCGATTCCGCGCGAAGTCAATCACGACAACGAATCAGCCCGTTGCTCACACTCAATGTTACGTCCACATTCCGCCCACGTAATCGACGTATGAATGGCACACAACACCCGAAACTTTCCGCTCTTATAACAAAATCAAAGATTTCACAGGTCCTACACCGGTCCACAAGATCGTCGCGGGCAGACGAGATCTAAGCACATCCCACGCGTGTACCACCCAATGGAGGCTTCATATCGACCCGGCTCGGCACCGGCGGGCACATGCAATCCATAACCCCGAACGATACCTGCCGCAACCCGATACCCCATTTTGGCCCGCACACGACCGGCACAATCACCTCGGAAACCAAAGAAACCAAGCATATCAAGGAGATGGCACGATGAACTTCAACCCGGACCACGTCATCATCACCATCGGCTGCGAATACGGCGCCGGCGGCCCGCAAATCGGCAAAATGCTCGCCGACGCTCTGGGCATCGAATACTACGACCGCGACCTGGTCGACAAGGTCGTCAACCAACTGGGCGTCAGCCGCGGCCTCGTCGAGCAAGCCGACCAAAAGCCGAACGTCCAATACGCCTTCGAAACATCCCTCGGCCCGCGCTACGCGAACCTGAGCAACCGCGTCATCTTCACCCAATCCGAGGTCATCAACGACCTCGCCGAAAAATCATCATGCGTCATCATCGGCCGTTCCGCCAACTACCTGCTGCGCGACCGCGACGACGTGCTTGACATGTTCCTGTACGCGCCGAAGAGCGTGCGCATCGAATCCATCATGGAACAAGACCACGTAGACGCCAAAAAAGCCAAGGAAATCGTCGAATACAACGACGAACTCAACCATTCGCGGCACAAGTACATCACCGGCACCCACCGCGGCGACCGGCGTGGACGCGACCTGCTGCTCGACACCAGCCTGCTCGGGTGGGACAAAACCGCGAAATATCTGCTGACGCTCGTCGAAATGCTGGGCGAGTGACGAGAGGAAGTGAACCAAATGACTGACAAGAAATCATCGGAATTCGACAAGGTCTTCAACGTCTGGGACATTCTCGTCATCGCCTTCGGCGCCATGATCGGATGGGCCTGGGTCGTCTCCAGCGGCGACTGGATTGACCGCGGCGGCGTGGTCGGCGCCATGCTCGGCTTCGTGCTGGGCGGCGTCATGATCTTCTTCATCGGCCTGACCTACGCGGAGCTGACACCCGCCATGCCGGACTGCGGCGGCGAACACGTATTCAGCTACCGTGCCATGGGGCCGACCGGGTCGTTCGTATGCACGTGGGCGATCATCTTCGGCTATGTAAGCGTCGTATGCTTCGAGGCGTGCGCGATGCCGACAATTATCACCTACCTGTTCCCCGGCTTCCTGCAAGGCTATCTGTACACGGTCGCAGGATTCGACATCTACGCGTCCTGGCTCGCGGTAGCCATCATCATGGCCCTGTTCATCACGTATATCAACATCCGCGGCGCGAAAACCGCGGCCATCGTGCAGACTGTGCTCACCTGCGTGATTGGCGGCGCAGGCATCCTGCTGATCGCCGGCTCCGTAATCAGCGGCAATCCGTCAAACCTTGAAGGACAGGCGTTCGTCGGCGGCAACACCGCGAGCGTATTCGGCAATATCCTGCGCGTCGCGATGATGACACCGTTCTATTTCATCGGTTTCGACGTGATTCCGCAGGCAGCCGAGGAAATCAACGTGCCGCTCAAGAAGATCGCGAAGATGCTGCTCCTATCGATCCTTCTCGCCGTGGCGTTCTACGTGCTGATCATCTTCGCCGTCGGCTACGTGCTGAACCCCGCGGCCATCGCGCAGTCCGAGAATTCCGGCAGCGGCCTGGTGACCGCGGACGCCATGGCCCGCGCCTTCCACACCGATGTCATGGCCAAAGTGCTGATCGTCGGCGGCCTGTGCGGCGTGGTGACCTCGTGGAACTCCTTCATGATCGGCGGCAGCCGCGCCATGTACTCCATGGCCGAGTCCTACATGATCCCGCCGGTGTTCGGCAAGCTGCACAAGACCTACAAGACCCCGTGGGTGGCGATCGGCCTGATCGGCCTGCTCAGCTGCCTCGCCCCGCTGCTCGGCCGCAAGATGCTCGTGTGGATCGTGGACGCCGGCAACCTCGCGTGCTGCGTCGCCTACTGCATGGTCGCAATCTCCTTCGTGATCCTGCGCAAGAAGATGCCCGACATGCCCCGCCCGTACAAGGTGAAGCATTACAAGTTCGTAGGCTTCATGGCCATCGTCATGTCCGGCTTCATGGTCGTCATGTACTGCATCCCCGGCAGCGCGGCGGCCCTCGTGCCCACCGAATGGGCGTTCGTCGGCAGCTGGGCGCTGCTCGGCGTGGTCTTCTACTTCGCATGCAAGGCCCGCTATGGCAAGAAATTCGGCACCTTGGTTGAAGTCGCCAATGACGAGCTTGACCAGGATTACGCTCGCGAGCGCTCCGCAGCCGCTTCCATCGCGGCCGGCGAGGCCGCCGGGGCCGCACCAGCAGCCAAAGTCGCGACCATCGGCCAGGCGGAGGTCACGGCGGCGATATCCGCAGTCACCGCAGCAGCTACGGACACGGCAACCGAGCCCACGGCACGCACGTTCAGCTACTATGCGCCGGTCAATCTCACCTTCGGTGCAGGCACGCTGGCGAAGGCGGGCGAACTCGCCAAACCGCTTGGTTCCAAGGCGCTTATTGTGACCGGCCGTTCCAACGCCAAGAAAACCGGCGTGTACGACAAGGTCAACGATTCACTCACAGCGGCGGGCATCACCACCGGCTTGTTCGACAAGGCATCGGCGAACCCGCTGACGACGACGGTCGAGGAGGGCGCGCGCATCGCGAAGGACGGCGGTTACGACATGGTCGTCGGCCTGGGCGGCGGCTCAGTGATGGACTGTGCCAAAGGCATCGCGTTCATGGCGAAGAACGACGGCGATGTCAACGATTACATTTATGGACGCAAGTCCAGCGATGTGGCGCTGCCGCTCGTGCTCATCCCCACCACCTGTGGATCGGGTTCCGAAGCTAATGGTTTCGCGGTGCTCACGAACCCGGAGAACGGCGACAAGAAGTCGCTGCGGTGCCCGGCGATCATGGCCAAACGCTCGATTGTGGATCCGGAAGCGATGATGACCATGCCGAAGGGTCAGCTGGCGGCGGTCGGTTTCGACGCGTTCTGCCACTGCTTCGAGGCGTACACAGCCAAGAATGCGCAGCCGTTCACCGATGCGCTCGCGCTGTACGCGCTTCCGCTGATCCTCGACAGCCTGCCACGGCTTGTCGCAGGCACGGGCACGCTCAAGGACTGGGAACACATGTCCGAAGCGGCCACAATCGGCGGCCTGGTGATTGGCACAGCGGGCATCACGCTGACGCATGCCATGGAGCATCCGGTCTCCGGTTTGAAGAACGTGACGCACGGCAAGGGTCTTGCGGCGCTTGCCCCGACCGTCGTGGACGCCACATGGCAGGGCGACCGGTTCAAGTTCGGCAGGCTGGCACGGCTTATGGGCGGCTATACGGCCGAGGATTGCGCCGGGAAGATCCGCGGTTTCGAGCGGAAAATCGGGCTCGATGTGACGCTGAGCGAATTGGGCATCAGCGAATCGGACATCCCGTGGCTCACCCAAAACGCGATGAAGGTCTCCCCCGCCAATATCGCCAACACGCGCACTGAAATCAGCGCGGAGGACATCTCCGAACTGTATCGCAAGGCGTTGTAAAGGTTGCCGGCGGGCGGCGGCCGTCGTACGAGGACGCGAACGCGTTCATAGTACGACGGCCGCCGTGTTGTCATGTTCCGAACGATTCAAGGAGAAGGAATACCATGCGTATCAAGAACGCCGAATCCGACGACTTCCCTGAAGCGTTGCGTTTCATCCGCGCGCTATGGGATTACAACACGTATGAGGATGCGCCCACGCGCAACGTGTATGAGCGGGTGCTTGCCGATAACGCGAGTTTCGCGGTGTTTCTGCTTGACGATGAGGGGCGTTATGTGGGCATGTGCCATGGCGATTATTTCGAGACGTTCTGGATGTGCGGACTGACATGCTATGTGTCAAGTCTTATTGTGGACGAGCGTGAACGAGGCAAGGGCTACGGCACGATGCTGCTCGATTACGCGGTCGAGCTGGCGAGACAACGCGGATGCCGGGCAATCACACTTGATTCCGGTCTGCCACGTACGGCCGCGCATCGATTCTATGAGAGGTACGGGTTCGAGCGCAGCTGTTACGGGTTCGAGCTGCAATTGCCGTCATCTCGCTGAAATGTTCAATATGCGGACAGCCCCATCGGCTCTGGCCCGGTTCGGATACCGCGCGGATCGGCATCCGCACGCCCGGTGCCACGACGTCTGAAGGCAGCATCGCAGAACTGCAAAACCATGGAATCAAGCGGATTTCACAACACCGGACACCGTGCCCGCAACAGCTGCGCCCGATTCGTACGACGCGAATGTTACAGGGAAAACACTCCTGTTTCGACAAAGAAACGACCCCATTTCAAAATGTCAAAAGCAGAGCAACACACGGGTGTTAAACATTTCGTTGTCAGGTAAGACGGCGACGAAATCCGCAGCATTCCGCCACCGGTATTGCGAAAACCATTAGTCAAGGAGATACCGCGATGACATTGGCTGAAGACATGCCCCAGATTGTCACTGAAAGCGTTCCGGGCCCCAAGACCCAGGAGTTCCTCAAGAAGCGCAACGAGAACGTCCCCGCCGGACTGTGCTCTTCGACGTATCCAATCTGCATCAAGCGTGGCGAAGGCGCCATGTTCGAAGACCTCGACGGCAACAAGTTCCTTGACTGGGTCGGCGGCGTCGGCGTACTCAACATCGGCTACTCCCGTCCGGAGCTCGTCAAGGCCGTGCAGGACCAGGCGACCAAGTACTTCCACACGATTTTCAACGTCATCGGCCATGAAGGCTACGTGGATCTGGCAGAAGGTCTGAACGAGACAATTCCGTGTCGCGGTGAGCACAAGAAGACCTATTTCGCCAACTCCGGTGCCGAATGCGATGAGAACGCCATCAAGATCGCCAAGTCCTACACCGGCCGGCAGGGTGTCATCTGCTTCTCCGGCGCATTCCACGGCCGTACCAACCTGACCATGGCCCTCACCGCGAAGAAGGCCTATTCCAAGGGCATGGGCCCGTTCCCGGCGGATATCGCCCGTGCTCCGTACCCGTACCTGTATCGTGCGCCGAAGGGCTACTCCGAGGCGGAGGCCATCGCCTACTATGTGGACGGCCTGAAGAAGGTGTTCGACCAGGGCATTCCTGCCAATGAAGTCGCCTGCCTGCTCGTCGAGCCGCTCCAGGGCGAAGGCGGCTTCATCCCCGCCCCGATCGAGTGGGTCAAGGCCGTGCGCAAGATCTGCGACGAGAACGGCATCCTGCTCATCGCCGACGAAGTCCAGTGCGGCAACTGCCGTACCGGCAAGTACTTCGCCTCCGAATACTGGGCCGAGGCGGGCGCCGCCCCGGATATCGTGACCACCGCGAAGTCCCTCGCCGGCGGCATGCCGATTTCGGCGATCACCGGCCGTGACGAGGTCATGGATGCCGCCCCCGCAGGTACCATCGGCGGCACCTTCTGCGGCAATCCGCTGTCCTGCGCGTCCGGTCTGGCTGCGATGAAGATCTACAAGGAAGAGGACTTCCCGGCCAAGGCACGCCACATCGGCGAGCAGGTGACCGCGGGCTTCAAGGCGATGGCCGAGAAGTACGACGTCATCGGCGATATCCGCGGCCTCGGCGCGATGATCGGCGTGGAATTCGTCAAGGATCGTGAGACCAAGGAGCCTGCCACCGAGCTCGTCGCCAACCTCATCCAAGAGGCTCTCCAGCGCGGTCTGCTCATGGAATCCGCAGGCACCGACAGCAATGTCATCCGCTTCCTCGCGCCGCTCGTCATGACCGACGAGCAGACCAAGCGCGGTCTGGAAATCTTCGAAGAGTCCCTCAAGGCGGCCCTCGCGAAGTAAGCCATCGCGATGATTGCCATGCGGATTCGACGGATTCGCCCGTGGTGATTGTTCATAACGTAAGTGGCGGGTCATTCCATCGCAACGGTTGGACGGCCCGCCACTTGCATGCCCGCAAGAGCCCCGTTGCCGACACCGGCGTTCAATCCTCGATGGCGTCAAGATACGGTTGCAATTGGGCAAGCAGCCGTGGAACATCCACCGTGGCGGATACGTACAGAGCGTCAGGATCGATTTCGTCGTATTCGTGGACGATGGCATTACGCAATCCCCGCAGTTCATGCCATGGCAGCTGCGGGACTTCTTCGAGGAACTCGTCGGATAGCTTCCGCGCAGCCTCCTGCGCCTGAACCATATCCATGGCGACCGAATTGAATCTCATGTAATCCGTTTCCAGCTCCTGAGCCGAAGAAACCGCGCTGGCATCACGGCTTGCGCGGACCAGATGCTCCGCGAGACGGATGAGATTCGTATCATCCCTGAATCTCTGGTCGGCATGTCGTCGTTGCATCACACCACCCGAACCATATCGCGCTGAATATGCTCGTAGAATCGCCTGCTTGCACGACTGCGCTGCGCGTGCCGACGCAGTGAGACAAGTGAGGTCAGCGAGACTTCCCTACCAAACGACCGTTCCAGTTCACTCTTCAATCGTGCAAGGTCGTCCATGCCGAATCGACTTGCTCCCCGCGAGACATACAGCAAGTCGATATCGGAATCGTCATCCGCCTCGCCGCGAGCGAATGAACCGTAAAGATACACTTGCGCAAGACCGTATTTCTTTGCGATAGCACCGGCGATCAGCTTCACCGTCGCGATATCGACGATACTGCTGGATTTCACGGTGAGACCGGATTTCGCCGAAATACCAGTATTCAGTGCGATACCTGACTTCGTCGTGAGACAGGAAAGGGCATCGTCATACCGTTGCAGGAAATCCTGAGTCGGATTGCCGCCGTGTTCCGCGCGCGATAATGCCGATTGCGTGGTGCCCATCCGGAACGCCACCGCTTGCTGGCTCAACCCCGCTTGAAGACGGCGGGCCTTCAATGCGTCAATGGTGTTCATACCAGCACTATAGCATATATGCTATATATATCGAATTGAACGTCTGAGGGCCGGCCGACACCAAAACGGCAGCCGGCCGGCCCTCAAGGTGTCTGTGTCAGAAGGTCACAGCGCCTCGTTGTAGGCACGCACCTTGAGCACACGACGGGAGGATTCGACGTTCTCGATGATGATGCGGCGCAACGCGCGCGGCGCATCAGCGTGCTCGCTGAGCCACTGGTCGCCCAGTCTGACGAGTTCCGCCGGATCCGCATAGGACGGGTACAGCCCTTCGAGCAGGGCTTCGGCCATGTGGAAGGTCTTGTGTTCCCACACCCAGTCAACCTGGTTGAAATACTCGGCGGCGTACGGCTTGGCAAGGTCCTCGCGCGGGGTGAATGCGAAGCCTGCGGCGACCGCTTCGAGCTGCATGTTGGTCAAATCGCCATTGTGCAGCGCCTGGTCCCACGCCCACGACTTCGCCTTGGCCGTCGCGCGGCTCGCACGGGCTCCGTAGGCGAATTCACGGTTCTCGGTCGTATCGCGCTTGGCAAGCTCCTCGTCGATGCGCGCGTTGTCGATGGCGTTCACACCGGCAAGCGCCTTGAGGATCGTCCAGCGCATGTTGTTGTCGATGTCGAGCCCCTCGAGCTTGACCCTGCCGTCCAGCAGGCCTTCGGCGTTGGCGAGGAACCGTTCGTCGCCTTCCACGCCGTAGGTGAGGTAGGCGCCGACCAGCTGGAACTGCTCATCGGAGCCGGCTTGTGCCTTGCCGGCGAGCTTCCACAGGCGCTCGGCGGTGTTCTTCGCCACGTCGGCGCTGCGGGCAGGGACGACATAGTGGTGGGCCGTTGTGGACACCTGCGCGAGTGCGTAGCGGAAGGTGGTGGACTCATGTTCAGTCGCCAGCGCATCAAGGCTCGTCTTGATGAAGCGTTCGGCCGGGAATTCGCCGTCACGGGTCATATCCCACAGGGACAGCCACACCACGGACCGCGCGAGCGGGTCAGCGAAGCGGTAGAGGTTTTCCGCCGCGAATTCGAGGGATTGCGTATCGAACCGCAACTTGGTGTACGTCAGGTCATCGTCGTTGACCAGGATAAACGCCGGACGCTTCTTGCCGGCTGCTTCCTCGACGGTCGTATGTTCGCCGGTCACGTCGAGTTCGAATCGGTCAGTGCGCACGATCTGCCCGTCAGCGTTCTCGTTGTAGAAGCCTACCGCGAGGCGGTGGGGCCGCAGTACGGGGTGCTCCGCGGGGGCGCTCTGCTCGAGGGTCAGTGCGGCGATGGTGCCGTCGGGGTTCTCGTCGACACGGGCGCTGATGGTGTTGATACCCGCGGCTTCCAGCCACTGCTGGCTCCAGGCCTTAAGGTCGCGACCGGAGGTCTGCTCCAGTTCGGCGAGCAGGTCGGCGAGCGTTGCGTTGCCGTACGCGTGCTTGTTGAGGTAATGGTTGATACCTTTGAAGAACTTGTCGCGGCCAACATAGGCGACGAGCTGCTTGAGCACGGACGCGCCCTTCGCGTAGGTGATGCCATCGAAGTTCACATAGGTGTCGTTCAGGTCATTGATCGGCGCGACAATCGGGTGGGTGGTCGGCAGCTGGTCCTGCGCCTGGCCCCAGCTCTTCTCTCCGGAGCTGAAGGTCGCCCACGCGTCATGCCATTCGGTCGCCTCCGCGGTGGCGAGCGTGGACATGAATTCGGCGAAGGATTCGTTCAGCCACAGGTCGTTCCACCACTTCATGGTCACGTAATCGCCGAACCACATGTGGGCGAGCTCGTGCAGCACGGTGACCACGCGGCGCTCGGCATATGCGTCGGTTACCTTGGATTCGAACACGTACTGGTCGCGGATGGTGACCATGCCGATGTTCTCCATCGCGCCCGCATTGTATTCCGGCACGAAGATCTGGTCGTACTTGGCGTACGGGTACGGCACACCCCAGGTCTTGGCGTAGAACGCGAAGCCCTTCTTGGTGATGTCGAACAGGTAATCGGCGTCCTTGTCGAGCGCATCCTTGAGCGCCTGACGGCAGTAGAGCGCCATCGGGATGGTACGGCCGTCCTCGTTCGCGTATTCAGTGTGCCACTGCGCATACGGGCCGGCACAGATCGCGGTCAGGTAGGAGCTCATCACCGGGGTGGGCTCAAACGTCCACTGGCGGGAGCTTTCCGCCGAATGGTCGCCGAGCGTGCCTTCAGCGGTGATATGGTCCACGTCTTGCGTGGAGGTGACCGGCATATTCGACGTGACAATCCAGCTTTGCGGGGCGAGCACGTGGAACTCAAAAATCGCCTTGAGATCAGGCTGATCGAAGACCGCATAGACACGACGGGCGTCCGGCACCTCGAACTGGGTGTACAGGTATACGTTGCCGTCGGAGGGATCGACGCTGCGGTGCAGGCCTTCGCCGGTACGCGAGTACTGGCAGCGGGCGGTGACGGTGACCTCGTTGTGCTCGAGCAGCCCGGCCAGTTCGATGCGGTTGTCGCGGTAGGCGGTCGCCGGGTCAAGCTCCTTGCCGTTGAGGGTGATCGAAGTGACGTCGTCGGCGATCAGGTCGAGGAACGTGCTCGCTCCGGTATTCGCGCCGAAAGTGATGGTGGCGGTCGAACCGAAATCCGTTGCGCCTTGGGTCAGGTCTAGGCTGACGGCATAGTGGATGGGCGCCTTGACGATGGATTTACGTTCCTGTGCTTCTTCTCTGGTGAGGTTCGCGCCTGGCATGTCGCTCCTTCCTTGTACGGCTTTGGCTGCATGCAGAAATACACCGGTTGGCACGGTGTATCTGTCCGTGGTTGCTGGCCGGTATCGCAGATTCGCATGGCTGATGCCGTAGTGCCGTGTATACGCAAAACATCGCGGCTCGGCATGTGAGCCACGCCTCGCCGCGATGTTGGTTGTTCTTCAGTGCTTGCCGCACTGGTTGTCGATAACATGACGATTCTACGCCACGGTACGGGCAATGTCCATTATTCGACAGAACGGGGTGCGCTGCAAGGGAAAAGTCTTCGGCAGATGATATAGGCGTGGGCTGTAATCACGGGGAAACGCTAGACGACCATGAGACGACCGTAAGGCCACCGTTGGAAATCACAGAGAAAATACAGGGGAACCGCGAGGCAAGTGCATGAGGACACGGGTCAGATATAAGGCAACCACAGGGATATCACAGGATGACCACACGGAAACCACAAGGTCAGCACAAAGCGACCGCAGGGAAATCATGGAACAGCAACAGCGCAATCACAGAGCAATCCCGCCAATGATATATGAGTGAGCGCCGTCCCACGGAAATGGTGGAACGGCGCTCACTGATGGCTTGCCGTTGAATCACAGCCATAGTCGCCGCGAAATCGCCGCGAAGCTGTGCCGCTCGCTCAGCGCAGCGGATCGTCCTCGTCGCGCTGCGCGATATCGGCGACCACCGGCACGATAACCGGCTTGCGATGCAGCTGACGCGCGACCCAGCTGCCCAGCGTACGACGCATGATCTGCTGGAGCTTGTGCGTGTCGCGGGTGCCTTGCATCATCGCGTCCTGCAACTGCTCGACGATCTGGTGGCGGACCTTCTCGAACTCGCTTTCGTCCTCAGCCACGGCGTTCAGGTAAATCTTCGGACCGGAGAGCACGTCCGCGGTGTCGGTATTGACCACCACGAAGCTCGACACGAAGCCTTCGGTGCCGAGGATGCGACGCTTCTCAAGATCCTCATCGGTCAGTTCGCCGACCGAATCGCCATCGACATACACATAGCCGCACGGCACGGAACCGACGACCGCCGCCTTGCCGTGGTACAGGTCGACGACATCGCCATCTTCTGCGAGCACGACGTTGTCCGGGGCCACACCCGTCTTCACCGCGATCAGGCCGTTGGCGACCAGATGGCGGTTCTCGCCGTGGATCGGCATTGCGCACTTCGGCTTGATGATGTTGTACAGGTACAGCAGTTCGCCCTCGTTCGCGTGACCGGACACGTGAACCGCCGCATTGTCCTTGTTCACCACGCGGGCGCCCAGCTGGACGAGCTTGTTGATCACGCGGTACACACCGTTCTCGTTGCCTGGAATCAGCGAGCTGGCCAGAATCACGGTATCGAACTCGTTGACGGTGATATCGCGGTGATTGCCGTCGGCGATACGCCCAAGCGCTGCCATCGGCTCGCCCTGCGAACCGGTGCACATGTAGACGATCTTGTCGTCCTGAATGTCCTTGGCCTTCTTGAGATCGACGACCGTGCCCTCGGGGATGTGCAGGTAGCCCAAATCGGCGGCAATGGACATATTGCGCACCATCGAACGGCCAACGAAGACGACCTTGCGACCGTACTTGTGGGCGGCATCGACGACCTGCTGCACGCGGTGCACGTGGCTGGAGAAGCTCGCGACGATGATCTTGCGGGTCGCTTCGGCGAACACGCGGTCAAGCACCGGGCCGATTGTGGTCTCGGGGCGCACGAATCCGGGGACTTCCGCGTTCGTGGAATCCATCATCAGCAGGTCGATGCCACGTTCGCCCAGCTTGCCGAACTCAACCAGATCAGTGATCTTGTGGTCAAGCGGCAGCTGGTCAAGCTTGATATCGCCGGTGTCGATAAGCGAGCCGGCGGGCGTGCGCACACATACGGCAAGCGCGTCTGGAATCGAGTGGGTGACGGTCACGAACTCAAGGTTGAACGGGCCGGCCTTGATCTTGTCACGGCCTTTGACCTCAATCATCGTCGGGTTGATGTGGTGTTCCTTGCACTTGGCCTCCACGAAGGCCAGCGTCAGCTTGGAACCGATCAGCGGGATGTCCGGACGCAGCTTGAGCAGGTACGGTACGCCGCCGATATGGTCTTCGTGGCCGTGGGTGAGCACCAGGGCCTCGACCTTGTCGAGACGGTCCTTGATGTAGTGGAAATCAGGCAGGATCAGGTCAACGCCCGGCTGCTCCTCCTCAGGGAAAAGCACGCCGCAATCGATGAGCAGCAGGTGGCCGTTGTATTCGACCACGTTCATGTTGCGGCCGATTTCGCCGAGACCGCCAAGCGGCACGATACGCATCGAGCCCTTGCGGTACTTCGGCGGGGCGATCAGCACATCGTCCTGCTGGGGGGCCGTGGCGAACTCCTGTGGGCGCGATCCACGGCGCGTGGTCGTACGGCCGGTGTTGCGGGCCGACGACGTGCGGGCGCGGCGGCCGGTATGCTGGCCGCGCCTGCGGGAATTGCTCTTGTTCTGTTCTTGTTCTTTTGCCATTTCCTCGTTGGGTTTCTGTTACTTAGTGCCCGCGCCTATACGTGGGCGAGGTAGTGCCCGTCACAGGAGGCCAGCGGCGCGCATGCCTTCGCGCGCGCGTTCGAACTCGGGTTCGCCCGGTCCGACATTCGGCAGACGCATCGTCGTGCAATCCAGCACGCCGCGAACCTTGAGCGCGGCTTTGGCCATGACCGCCTGGAATCCGGTGCCATTGAGCGATTCGACCAGCGGGGAAAGCTGGACGGCGATCTTCTGTGCCGTATGGATATCGCCTTGATCGAACGCATTGGCCAGATCGCGCATCGGACCGGCGGCCGCATGGGCAATCACCGAAATGATGCCGACAGCGCCGACGGACAGGAACGGCAGGAACAGACCATCATCGCCGGAATACCAAGTCAAACCGGTCTCCAGACGCTTGCGCACCGCTCCAGCGATGTCGCCGGTCGCGTCCTTGACCGCCTTGACGTGATCCAGCTCAGCCATACGACGGTACGTTTCCAGCTGGATGTGCACGCCGGTGCGACCCGGGACGTCATAGATGATGATCGGCTTGTCCGCCGATTCGTTGACCGCCTGATAGTGACGGAAAATGCCCTCTTGTGAAGGGCGGGAATAGTACGGCGCCACCACGAGCACAGCGTCGCAGCCCGCCTCTTGCGTCTGCTCGACCATGCGTACGGTGTGCGCGGTGTCGTTCGAGCCGGCACCGGAGATGATCGGAACATCAACCGCTTCCTTGACCGCGGTGACGAGGTCGACTTTCTCCTCCATGTGGGTGACCGGCGATTCGCCGGTTGTGCCGTTGACCACCAGACCGTCGGCGCCATCCGCGACCAGCTGCTTGGCAAGCTTCTGGGCTGCGTCATAATCGATGGAACCGTCAGTTTTCATCGGCGTCACCATAGCGGGCAGAATACGCCCGAACGGGGCCGGATCAAGAAGATGCATGGTGGTATCACTCATACTTGGTAACCGTACCTCTGGGGTGGGACGCAGACCCCATCGTTTCCAAGCCCCTCTCGATGCCTACAAGCCACCCAGCGTCGGCACAACCTTCTACCGACGCTCACAGGGCGCTCAACGTCGGCACAACCTTCTACCGACGCTCAGGACGGTCGCAGCGTCGGTAGAGGGACGGGAAGTGGGGTTAGAGGTCGAGGAAGTGGTCCAGGCCGACGGTGAGACCGGGGTGGTTGCCGGACGCGATCTTGCGTACAGCGAGCAGGACGCCGGGCATGAAGGAGATGCGGTCGAAGCTGTCGGCGCGAATCGTCAGCTGTTCGCCGGCGTTGCCGAACAGGACCTCCTCGTGGGCGTTGAGACCGCGAAGACGTACCGCATGCACGTGGATGCCGTCAATCACCTGGCCGCGCGAGCCGCCGTCGGTCTGTGTATTGTCCGGGACAGCGCCAAGGCCGGCATCCTTCCGTGCTTCGGCGATGGCGTGCGCAGTGTGGATCGCCGTGCCGGAAGGCGCATCCACCTTGTTCGGATGATGCAGTTCGATCACCTCAGCGGATTCGAAATAGGGCGCCGCGACCTTCGCAAAATAGTCCGCCAGCACCGCGGAAATCGCGAAATTCGGGGCGATGAACACGCTCTGGTTTTGCCGCGGGGCCTTCGCGAGCGCAGCACGGACCTGGTCGAGTTTCTCGTCGGTCCATCCGGTTGTGCCGACAACCACGTTGACGCCTTGGGCGACAAGAGCGAGCACGTTGTCCAACGATACGGACGGCACGGTGAATTCAACAACGACATCAGTGTTCTCCGGGGTGATGCGTGTCAGATCGTCGCCGGCGTCAAGCGTAAGCGCGAGACTCGTGTCCTGCGCCGCCTTCACCGCTTCGACCACGTGAGAACCCATGCGCCCTTTGGCGCCGACGACGGAAACCTTGATCATGTTCACTCCTTGCTCCATCCTGGCGGTTCCGATGCCACAGAAGTCTACGAGACCGCCGAGATGCGATTATGTCCCTTACGGATGCCTACGCTTTACGAATGTAAAGAGACGCTTCGACCGTTTCCACTGTCCCGGCCTTCAGCCTTGGCCGTTCTGTCGCCTTGACGGCTGCGACGGGACAGTCTCCACCCGAGCAGTGCAATCGGGACGGCGCACGCCGTGGCGATCCACGGGATCATGAGTCCGGCATGCGGTCCGGCATGGTCGACAACCACGCCCGCGATGGTCGATCCGAGCGACGTGCCGACAGTGCCCGCGGTCGTCACCCAAGACAGGCCTTCAGTCAACGAGCTTTCCGGCACGATGTCCT
Source organism: Bifidobacterium sp. LCP19S3_E9 (assembly GCF_052121135.1). NCBI lineage: Bacteria > Bacillati > Actinomycetota > Actinomycetes > Bifidobacteriales > Bifidobacteriaceae > Bifidobacterium > Bifidobacterium sp. LCP19S3_E9. Next base: position 88,094 of record NZ_JBQKEV010000005.1, read on the forward strand.
TGACGATGAGATTGCCGGTCGCGAACAGCGGCGACACGCACAGGCCGGCGAGGATTTCAAGCACGCCAAGCACAATCAGATGGTCCATGCTCAGCCGGAACAGCACGTACCCGCAGGTCAGCAGGCATAGGAATCCCACCATATGAGACCAGTTCGACCCTTTGAGTTTGCGCGTGCCGAAGATGATCGCGCCGATGCACGAGCCGAGCGCGAACATGGCAAGCTGCAGACCGAGGTATTTTTCAATGCCGAGCGCCTTGTAGTCGGCTGTCATCGACACGTCGAACGCGTTGAAACTGATGTTGAACACGATGAACACCACCAGCAACAGCCCGATGCCCGGGTAGGTGAGCACGCTGCGATTGCTGTGGCGTGAGGTTCGCAGGCCGCCGCTGTCCAATGCGATGGCAGTGTCCTCGCCGGTTTTCGCTCCGCGGCTGGTGGCGCGCAGCACATCGGCGTCATCGGCGGGTGCAGGCGTGACATCGACCACTTCGATGACCGGCGGCGCGGTGTTGCGTAGCGAGAAGAACACCGCTCCCCCGATGCCTGCGGCGAGAGTCGGGACGAACAGTTGGGAAACCGGGCTTACCGATGTCGCGAGGAAGGCCGCGAGAATCGGCCCTAGGATGAACACGATTTCGTCGACCGCAGCTTCCAGCGCGTATGCGGTGTTGAGCAGCGAAGCGTCCGGGTTGCCGCGCAGCGCGTATGCCCAGCGCGTGCGCACGAGCGCGCCGATGGAGAATTGGCATAGGCCCATGAGCACGGCGAGGACGAAGAGCACGGCGATCGGTACGCGTGCCATGGCGGCGAACGCGAAGACCAGCATGCTGGTCACTTGCAGGGCGAGCACGGGGAATCCGACACGCCGCTGGCCGAGCCGGTCGAACAGGCGCGCGTAGAACGGGGTGACCGCCGAGACGGCGAGGATATAGACCGCGCTCATGGTTCCGGCGATTGTCCAGTTGTCATACAGGTGATTCAGCGCGAGCACAATGCCCAGGCTCATCATCGAAATCGGCAGCCGCGCCACCGCTCCGGAAACGCAGAAGGCCTTCGCACCGGGCAGGCGGAACAGCCGGGCGTACGGCGATCCCGCCCGCTCGGCGACAGCTGCGGCGCTTGACGGCGTCGTGGCCACTCACTCACCCCGTTTCGATTGCTGTTGCGCGACAGACGCTCCTGCACGCCGACGGTGCCGTACAGTACGGGACGGCTCCCCCGAATAAATGTACAAGTCGTTCATCCGCCCGTACATCTTCTCGACATGGTCTTCCGGATGGTCGGCGGCGATGCGTTTCGCATTACATACCAGACCTTGATGGTCATAGAAGCCGACATCGCAGCTATTGTCCGTGTGCAGGAAGTAGCGTTTGACGCCACGATCCTGGAAATACGCCATCAGGCGACGCCACAAGCCTCCGCCCACGCCGTGTCCTCGGGCTTTGGGCGACACGAGGAACAACCGCAATTCCGCTTGAGTGACTTTGCCGATCTGGCTGATTCGCTCGAGACGGTTTTCCGCGCGATGCCAGTACAAGGTCTCACGCAAGGCGATCGAACCGGTGTCGTCAGCGCGCAGCCGGTCGTCGATGCCAGCGAGCGTCTCCTGTGCGTGCGGATAGAGCGGTCGTTCACCGTCCACTTGGGCGAAAGTCAGACCGAGGACCTGGCCGTCGAGTTCAGCGACTTCCGCTCGGGTAGTGCCTTCGAGGTAATGCATGACAAATCGTTTCGAGACCATCTGTGACAGCGGGCGGCGCTCCGACAGCGGGCGGAATCCCCATGTCTGGTCGTATTCGTCGATGATCGCGGGAAGGTCCGTTGCCGTCAGCGGCCGGTACATGACAACGCTGCCGCCTGCGGTGGCGGCATCCGATGACGTCTTGGGCATGAGCGCGGCGGATACGGCAGGTTTGGCATGGCTTCTGGTTGTCTGCAACGGGACGACGGCCTGCGGCGAGCGCTGGATAGATGAGCGGCTGCGGTTCTCGGTGTGGGCACCATCGGTATGGTTGCGGGATGATGCCTTGGCATGGTGGATATGGTCGCGGATCGCGCCCATGATGTTCCTCACTTTCGTTTCGACTCAGCATCCGGCACGTGTGCCCGCCCACACATGCTGCTCGAGGGTCGCGGTCCCGCTGACATGACCGTTCACGGACGCGTTTTCCAGTCCTGAACCGCCACCCGCGCCCACGCGCAGGTCAGTCGTTGTCAGATTCCTCGGGGATTCCGGAGCTCAGCTCGGCAAGGATATCCTGTTCTGTTTTCCCGCGCGCATGCAGCTCGCGATCAGCCTCTTGGGGCTCACTCAGATAGTACAGGGTGGCGTCGATGGAGTCCAACGGGATGTTCTCGACCCGCGAAAGCAGCAGCCGATACATGTCCAGCTGGGCGAGCTTCTCATCGATATCGCTTGGCTTGCGCGGTTTCCTACCGGTTTTCCAGTCGACGACCGTGAACCGCTTGGTATCGTCCTGCGGATCGAGGCCACCATAGAAGACCGCGTCAAGCTTGCCATGGACGATGATGTCATCCAGTTGCGGCAGTGAGATGACGATTTGGCGTTCAGCGGCTTGGGGACGACGTTTCGCCCACCGGGATGCGACCAATCGGCGTTCCCAGGTGACGAGCTTCCGTTCGAGTGCGGTGCCTTTCGCACTGGTACCTGCAGTTGCACTGGCACCTGCTTTTGCGCTTGTGCCAGCAAGGGAAGAGCCGGCAGAGGAAGAGCCAGCAGTGGAAGCGCCGCTTCGAACAGCGTCCGCAGAGCCTTGAGCGACGTCTACGGAATCTTCAGGGTTTTCAGCCTTTGCCGCGGACAGCAGCTCGGTGCGAGCATTGAGATCGCTGATCATCGCCTCACGCGTGGTCGCGGCGGATACCGGAACGGCGGCGTCGTTCATCTGTCCGTCGATGCCGGAAGCATCAGTGTCTTCGATGATTCCGCTGTCGTCGTAGGCGTTCACGAACTGTTCGGCCCAAGCATGGAACAGGGTTCCTGCTTCGGCGCTCGGCGATGCGATACGCGGAATCGGCCGGATCATACCGCGCCAATACTGTTGTAACTTACGGTTGTCGGTCTGGCCGGCCTGCGTCTGCAGGGAAGTGACCGAACGACGGCTGTTCGCCATCAGACGCATGGCGGTCTGCTTTACTTGGTCGTCAAGATCGTCGGGGGCGGTGGAGAGTTGGTATTCCTGCGGTTGCAAATCCATATCGTTCAGCAGGGCGCGCGTCCTGTGCGACAGCACGTCGGTTTCGTTGATATTCCACGAATCGGTTCGCTCGTTCGTTTGGGAGGCGTCACTCGGCTTGGATTCCGGTGATTCCGTGGATTGCGGGGATTCCGACAAACCTGCAGATGCCCGTGATTCACTGGATTCTCCGGACACCGCGGATTTCGCAGATTTCTCAGACTTTACCGATTTGCCAGATTCCACAGACTTCGCGGATTCCGCCGATGTCATCCATTCGAGCGTCTCTTGTGCGGATTCGTCGAGTTTTCTGCGGATTTCATCGCTCAAGTTCGCCGGCCATGCCAAGCTTGTTTTTTCGTGGATCAGCTCCACAGGAGTCGTCCACGCCTGCCCCACGACCGCGTCCTCGAAGTCCTGCGCGCCATCACCGACGAAGAAACCATCCGGCAGCGGTTGGCCGACGGATGCGAGCGTATGCGGATGCCCGTCCTTCGGGTCTGTGTCTTGGTCGGCTTCGAGTTCGCGCCGATCCGCCCATGAGGGCAGCGCCGCCGGTTCCAGTCCTTCCGTCTTCGCGTAATGTCTCATGGAATCGTACATTTCCTGCCAGAAGACGGACCTTGTGTTGCTTTTTCCGTCTTCGGGCCACATATCGATGGTGCTCGACTGGGTTGCGGTGACGAAGACCTCGTGCTTGGCGCGGGTGACGGCGACGTACGCCAATCGCCGTTCGTCTTCATGCAGGCGCCGGCCGTATTCTTCGCGCTGGGTGAGGAACAGCTTGTTCTTGTCGATGGAGTCCATGCCGTCAATCGGCAGATTGCGGCCTGTTCCATATTCCTCGTCCGCCAGGGTGAGCGTGTCTTCGAATTCGCTGAAGGCTTCGGTCGGATCAGCACCCTGGACGGCGTCATGCGGGAAGCGCGGAAGAATATCCGCATCGGCGCGAACCGGTGCGGGCACCATATCGGCACAGGTTAGCCATGTGTTGGCTTTTTCCATGTATTCCGGAGGCTCCCACTCCCCTGCGGCATTCGTTGAACTGACGGTCTTGGCGTCGTCGGCAGGTTTGACGCTGAGAGAGTCGCCCTGGTTGCTGGGGAAGGTCTTGTCGTTGACGTCGACGACTGCGACGGCATCCCATTGCAAGCCCTTGGCCTGATGGATTGTCATGAGCACGACATCGACTGGCTCCGTATGCGCGGCAGCGGTCGGGTCGTCCACGGTTTTCAGCGAATCAATCCAGCTGATGAAGCCTCGCAGCGTCGACTGACCGGCTTGCACGATTTCCTGGGTGTAGGTGCCGACCAGTTCGATGATGGATTCGACCGGCGCATGTGCAAGAGTCGGATTGACCGACTGCCGGGAATCGGCGAACGCTTGGGCGAGCACGGTATCGACATCCAGGTCCAAAGCGCGGATTGCGGCGCGAACCACATGTTCCAACGGCAAGCCCATGGCCTGCCGCACCTCGCGCAGGATGCCGCCGGCACGCACTACGGCATCCACCGCGGTCTCGTCCAGCTTGCAACCGGCAAGATCGGCGGGTTCATGAGTGTCTGCGACCACATCGGACAGGTAGACCATATGCGGCAGTTGCCCTCGATGTTCTCGCACGACTTCGGCCCGCTGCCGGGCCGTTTCCTTGCCTGTGGCGTAACCGGCTTGGACAAGCGCCTGATACCGCCGCTCGGTGTCTCGCTGATCGGCACACCTGGCAAGCGCGGTCAGCTGTCTGGCTTCCATGTGGAATCGAGGGGTCGCCAGCAAACGCATCAGCGATTGCGAGTCGGTGGGATCCGCGGCGACACGCAGCAAGGCGAGAACATCGCGTACGTCCGCACGCTCAAGCAGGGCGGAGTATCCGACGGTCTGTACGCTCAAACCTTTGGCGCGTAATGCCTGCTCGTAGTACGGCATCTGCCGTTTGCTACGGAATAGTACTGCGACATGCGGCCGCTCTTTGGCGTCCGCCGCCGGATCGGCATTCGTGTGGCGTGCGATGGCGAATTTGGCGAAGCGCACGACGGCGTCGATTTCCTGCCCGAGTGTCGCATACTCCTGGACACCGACCGTGCCGCGTTCGATGTTGTCTGGATTGTTGTTCAGCGGGAGCACATCGACTTCGGACATGCGCGAGCTGCTCCGCCTGCGGTGCGTCCGGCGTAGTCCCAAGGTGAGATTGTTCGCCATCTGCAATACCATGCGCGGGTTCCTGCGGCTGATGGTCATCGGGTATGGCTTGAATCCGGGCTGTTCCAAATCGAACGCACGCTGGAAGATCCGCAGCGCGCCCGGGCTTGCGCCACGCCAAGCATAGATGGACTGGTATGGATCGCCCACCGCAGTTACCGCGGACCTGCCGGCATCGGCGATTGAACCGCCTGCGTCAGGGTGGAACAGAGCGGCGATCAGTTCTGACTGCGTGGTTGACGTGTCCTGGTATTCGTCAAGCAAGACATGGGTGTACCGATGGCGGTATTGCTGCCCGATGGACGGAAAACGCCTGACCAGTTGGTATGCGGCGATGGTGAAATCACTGAATTCAGCCATGCCGGCTTCGCGCTTCGCCTGCTCATAGGCTTCGACCAGATTGAGCAGGACGTTGCGCTGTTTGGTTGCATCGAGCATCTTCGCGCAGTGGAACAGCGCGGCATCAGCGCGTTGCTGACGCCATTCTTCTTCCTGTTTCCTCACTTTCTCGGCATACTGTTCATCGGTGTCTTTCTTCGCTCTTTTGCGCCGCTTTTTCTCATCTTCACCCAGCGGGTCCCGGGACGGAATCACAGCGTTCCGCTCTTTGATATCGGCATCGACGATGCGCTGCACCCGCTCGATGAATGCGTCGTCCCAATGTCGGATGCGGCGTACCGCTTCGGAAATTGAATCACAGTCACCGCCGATCATGGCTCCGCCGATGGCGTGTGACAGGTTGAGCAGTTTTCCGACAAGCGTACGGAACTTGCCTTGCTGTGTGCCATCCGGTTCGTCGGTGTTGGATTCGCCGTCTTGCCCGTCGTCGCCGTCTTGCCCGGAGGCGGCGAACAGTTCGTCCAGATGCGCTTCGATGACGTTGGAGGCGAGTTGGATGGCGCCTGCATCGCTCAACGGCTGTGTATCCTGGTCGAATCCGACTAGAAGCCCGTATTGTCTAACGATTGACTGGAAGAACGCGTCGTAGGTCATAACCGTGGGCTTGAGCAGCATATTTGTGCCGGTCTGGAGACCGCCTGAGACTTTTTCAGACAGTTCGGCCGCCGCCTTTTTGGTGAAGGTCAGGCCGAGGACGCGCTCCGGCGGAACCTTACATGCGATGAGGTGGTTCACGCGCGCGGTCATTGTCGTGGTTTTGCCGCTTCCCGCGCCGGCTACGACCAGCACGTCATCGTTTTTAGGTGCATAGGCGACTTGCCGCTGCTCGTCGCTCGGCTGGAATGCGTTCCCCTTAGCTTTCATTCCGTTCATATTTTCCTCGTTTCGAACACCGTGTTGATTTCCCTTGCGCACGCCGGGCAAATGCCATTCCCGTCGCAATATGCCAGATGGGCTTTCTGCGGATGTGCGACAATCCGTTCGGACCGTAGGGCGGCACCCGCGTAGAACACCCGGGCAATCATCGCCAACGCCCAGGCAATCTGGGTGCTGGCCGAGACCGCGGTAAAGTTTTTCCACAACTCTTCTCGCACTTCCACAGGCGATTCGCCGTTGCGGGGATAATCGTAGAACTTTTCAGGATTACGGTAGTGGTAACGATTGGAGAACTCATGGTCGTTGAGATGTCCATCGACAAAGAGCGGGGGCTGGTACAAGGTTTCCGGAGCATAGCTTTCCGCGGGAGTCGCGTGTGCGCTGACATGGAACAATTCGCTTTGGGCAACCAACGGTTGGCTCGTTTCGCCGAGTCTGGCTCCTTCGGATGGGTAGGCCAGCCCCAGCTGGTAGCACACCAGCTGCAAATCGTTGAAAATCCCTTTGACGTCGGGTTTGTTGCCAGTTTTGTAGTCGATGAGCCTGATGACTTGATTGCCGTTGACACTCCGGTGTTCCTCACGGTCGATGCGTCCTGACAGGCGAATCGTCAGATCATCACTCATGCCTTCGGGCCAGCCGCCGACAAGCGTACCCATTATTGCGCCGATTTCGGCAGCAGTCGCCGGTACGGTAACAGCCTTGACTCGGTTGTATGCCTCAGCGATGTCGCTCAAGGTGAACTTGGCGTTGAATTCTTTCTCGCATTCAGCCGACTCAAGTTTGCCAACCTCGATTGGTTCCGTGTCTTTGCCGCCACGGCGTATCGCATACTCCGGGTCATTGGACTTCACGAAGTATGAGGCGATATTGCCCAGCATGGTGCTCACTTGGGCGTCTTTGTATAGCAGGGTGTAGCGGTCGACGGGGTCGCTGACCGTAGCGGGATCGACGCGCAATTCCTGATAGCGCGCCATCATCTGATCACTGATGGCGGCAATGCGTTGATCCTCTGTTTCTCCCTGCTGGTTGTCAGGCGCGTCAAGATGCCAGTCCTGGCTGGCTTCCTGGGCAATCTGATGGACGATGGTGCCAATGCTTGCCTGCACTCCACCGGGGCGCGGTCCAGCGAACTGGTTGTCCATCATCCAGCACACCGGGCACGCCCACAGACCGTCAACGGACGACGGGGACAGTTTCACCTCGTTGGGGTTGTGTTGTTCCCCTTGACCAGCCTGCTCCCCCTGCTGCCGTACCGATATCTGGACATCCGCGGCGGGCTCGGTATGCTCCCCGTTGTTCTCCGGCACTGTCGGCACCGCAGTGAGGAAGGACCAATTGCGCGGATCCGCCGACAGCACTCCGTGGTCCTTGAGCATGGTCAGGGTCTTGTACGCGTCCTTGCGGGCGTGCCGTTCGGTCTCAGTATCGCCGGTGTTGCGGGCGAGCGTGATACGAGCCGCCGCCACCAGACCACGCACGTCGGTGCACATGGCGTCGAGATGCGCATCAAGAACCGGCATATCCGTTCCGCTCTGTGCAACGGCGGTTTCACCTCCGGCGGCCATGCCTGCACCTTGGCCGTCCGCAACATCACCGCCAGCGGTCTCGCCTGCAGCAGACCCGCCGACGTCTGAACCGTCGAAGCGTTCAGGAAGATACCGCAACAGGAAGTCCGACGGGATGAGATCGTCCGAGCGTACCGCGGTGAGCATCACGTGCTCGCTGGCACGCGTTAAAGCCACCAGCAGGCCTTTCTGCTCGTTGTGGAGCACCGCGGTGAGCCGTTCGTCCCGATGCGCCCCATGGTCCAATGATGGCAGTGTGCCATGCAATACGAGGTCGTCCAGGTCTTTGCCGCCGAACATCGTGTTGCGTGGCATGAGATTCGGCCATACATCCTGCTGCATGGCGACAATCCATACAAGCGGCCAGTGTCTGCCGCCCGAACCCGCCGGCGTCGTCAACGTGACCGCTTGGTCGATCGGCGCGACTTTGGCCAACGAATCCGCTTCGATACGCATCGAACGCACCTTGCGGAAGAAGGCGGTGATATCGCCTCCTGCGCCCGCGCCGGAAGCGTAGTCGAACAGACGCATCGCCACGTCGAGCCGATCGTTGGCGGCACGCCCCTCCTGTGAATTGACCAGCGCCGCCGTCTGCCAGGCAGTGGCGACATGGCAACGCTCCCAAGCCAGACTCAACACATACACCGGCTTGGTGTCGTCAAGCCTGGTGATACCGGAGGCAATCTCGCCCACAATCCGCCACAGGTTGCCGAACGCGCGAATGTCCGCGTCATGACGGGATATGGAACTCAAAGCGCCCAACACTTGCACGGACGCGTCTTCGTTCTCCTCCTCATGCGTTCCAGCACCGTGTGCTGCCTGCGGGCAAGTGAGCAGCAAGTACATCGCGTCCAGCGTCAACGCCGGCGGCTTGGTCGTCTCGTTTGACGTTGCTTCTGGAGATGCCTGGCTGTCTTGTTCACCTGCCTGAACCAGCGCGTCTCGTAGCGCGCCCCAACGCTGTTCCAAGAACCGCAACGGGGCTTCATTCCGAGGTTGTGCAGCAGAATCTGCACCGACCCCACCGGTATTCCCAACATCCTCAACGTGAACGGTACTCATAGCATTACCGGTATCAGAAGTTTGGCCTGTCTTTCCGGCGGTCTGCTGCCGTATGACTGTGGACAGCGAGACTAGAGACTGCATGGCCAACTCCACGGGTTCGATGCGTGCTGGGGACTTACCGCTCTTCCGCCGAGCGGTAATCAACGGCGAGCCCATGACCATGCGCACACGGGAACGGATGAACGCAGCCAGCCTCGCAATATTGTCCCGCCCGGCGGCACCCGTGTCGAAAGTCCCGACGAATCGCGCATCATTGACAGCGGATGCACCGCGCAGACGCACCTGGGCGAGTTCAATCAACGCGAAGAGCCCTTGGACGAACGGCTCGTCCTTCAACGGCGTGGTCACCGACGAGTACCGCACCGGCACACCGTCACGACGCAGCCTCTCACCGAACGCCCGCACAGTCGCGTTGTCATGCGCGATAACCGCCATATCATTCCACACGCGCCCATGATCGAGATGCTCTGCCTTGATGGCAGCGACCACAGCTTCGAGCTCTTCATTCGCCGAAGCATAGAGCCGGGTGCCCACGCTGCCATCCTGGGTATGGTCAGTGATGCTCCCGTCCGACGTTTCAGTGTTGATGGATGCGATTGGATAGCTTCCGGGCACGACCGCGTTCTTCCACGGACGTTCCGGAATCGGTATATCGAGTTGTTCTTCAGAGGCGATGTCGAGACTCACCCGTGAGACGACCAGATTACGGTACCCACCCTGCTCAGGCTTGTCCAGCGTGCCTACCGCGGCATGGAATACGCCCTCCGCCGACAACAGACGCCCCAACGCATATTCCGGATGCGACCCGCGGAACGCCTGCACCGATTCGTCCGGATCGTTCACAATGAGCAACCGCGCACCGGCACCGGTCGCTTGTTCGAGAAAAGCGAGACCTGCGAGCGTCAAATCCTGCGCGTCGTCGACCACAATGAGTTCGGGAAGATCCTCCCCGCTCAACGAGGGCACCGCAAGCGCCCCTTCAACAAGCAGCATGGACGGGTCAAGTCGGTATTGCCCCGGATAATTGCGCTCAATCGCCGCCGCATATTCCTGCCGCAATGCGAAGGCAAGACGCCACTGGACATCAAGCCGTTTCGCCTGCGGTCCCATACCCGCGCCGGAAGTCCCCGTTGCCCCGGCAATCGTGTGCAAGCGTCCAATCAGCGGCTGCTCGTCTGACTCACGCAGTCCGAGCTCATTGATGCGGGAGATGATATCGCGCAACTGGATGATGAACGCGTCGCTGATACCTTTGGTGAATATCGCCAGCGATGTGGATTCCGATGCCGCGCCACGCCCGGAAACCCCGCTCAGGTTTGCGCCTGCGCGCGCACCTTGCTGCGATACTGGATCGCAGACCGTATCTGCCCAGGAATCCTGGGCGAAATACTCGCGCAACAGCTCGCATGTGGGGCATTCGTCTCCACTACGGACATGCTGAATATGCTCGGCAACCACCAAACGCAGCAGCGCATCTTGTTCGGCGCCGTTGAGCAGACGCGGCAACGCCTTGCCCTCGGCCGACCGCACTGCCGTAATTGCCCTGAACGCGAGCGCCGACATGGTTGTCACCGGACGGGCTTGAGAAGCCGCCCCGAGCGCACGAATGGCCTCGTTACCCAAAGCATCCGCCGCAACGCGACCGGATACGGTCATCACCGCGCGCGTGTCCCCAAACGTGCGAATGCCCTCAAGCAGCGCGCGATAGGCGAACTGCGTTTTGCCGCTGCAAGGCGCCCCCAAAACCACCAGCGTCCGGGTAGGGTCCCCGGAGCCGTTCGTCAGCGTGCCGGCGAGCAACGCCCGCACCAAATCATCGCAGGGCTGCCCGCTTTCGCTGCGCCCGCCGAACGTCGTGCTGCTTCGCATAGATGTACCTCCTATGAAATCCATCATATGTGTGCGACACGCCGATGATTCGAAGTGGAACATCTGCTGCAACCGTCGTCCGGCAAGACGTTAAATCCGGCGCAAGCGACGTCCAGCGCGGCGAATCATGATATTGCTTGACAAAATACCGGCAAACGGCAACCGGTCTACGTGCCGCCGGTCTGTTGCCGGTCTGCGACTCGCGGACGATTCGCCGCAAGCGGTATGACGTGTGTGCTCCATGCTCTCACCCCCTGGGATTGTCCGGCAATCGATTGATTGCGATCAAATGGTTACGCAAACATTCCGTTGGGACTGGGGATACATATCAGCAACGCGCCGAGTTCTTCGAGCCAGTACAGCTTCACCCCCCAATGCCCACCACTATTTATAGAACGCACTTGCGACCACGTCAAACGATTTACTACATTTTTGTCTTTAGTGTGGTGAAAGTTTCATCATGGTGATGTGCATCGTGCCCTCAAAAATTGTCCGAGCAATCCCAAGTATTCCCGAACGTTCCCGCGCACTCCTCTGCATTCCCTACTGCTGATTGGATTCCGCAGCTTCCGACGCAGCTGTGGTTCCGTCTATCCCCTCCCCGATACCCCTAATCTTTCGTGTTCTCGGCGTGTCGCCTCGCTCGCTATAGGCGAACGCGGTATGCGGAAGCCGGCGTCGCGAATATTGCTGACTGCTGCGTTCACCATGATTGCCGCAAATGTCCAGAACCATTGATGATACCGTTCGTCCCACTGCGAACAACCCTGCTGCGCGACACGTCAGTCGCATGACAGCCAGATAGCCAGCCAATCAACCCTCAACCCCGACGGCACCCGCCCGCCATGCGACACATCAGTCGCACACCCCCGACATACACGAGTCGGGCCGGGCGACTGCGTTTCCACAGTCACTCGGCCCGACTCGAAAATACTGAGCGCTCTCAGCGTGCCCGGCGGATCACAGGCCGATCAGGCCTGCTGTCCGTCACCGTCACCGTCGGCGCTATCAGCACCAGCTTCGTCAGTACCGTCGCCAGACGTATCATCACCGGCGTTGCCGATATCTTCCTGACCGCCCTGGTCGTCCAGGAAGTCGTCAGGATTGAAATCGTCGGCGTTGAAGTCGTCAGGGTTGAAATCGTCGCCGAGCTTCATGTCGCCGAAATCAATGTTCGACAGGTCAACGTCGCCGTTCTCGTCGCCAAAGTCGAGCGGAGCGTCGGTGTCGCCACCCAGCCCGAAGTTCGGGTAGATGGTGTCGCGGATCGCCTTGTCCGGCTCGACCGTCGCGTTGCGGTAACGCGCCAGACCAGTGCCGGCCGGGATCAGCTTGCCGATGATCACGTTCTCCTTGAGGCCCTTGAGATCGTCTTCCTTCTCGTTCAGGGCGGCCTCGGTGAGCACGCGCGTAGTCTCCTGGAAGGATGCCGCGGACAGCCAGGAATCGGTGGCGAGCGAAGCCTTGGTAATACCCATGAGCTCCGGACGGCCGGCGGCCGGCTTGCCACCGTTCTTGACGGTCTGCTTGTTGATCTCCTGGAACTTCTGGCGATCGACGAGCTCGCCCGGCAGCAGCGCGGTGTCGCCCGCGTCGAGCACGGTCACGCGATGCAGCATCTGGTGTACGATGACCTCGATGTGCTTGTCGTGGATATCCACGCCCTGGGAGCGGTACACGTTGTGCACTTCCTCGACGATGTTGACCTGAGCGGCACGCGGGCCGAGGATGCGCAGGATCTTCTTCGGATCGACGGAACCTTCGCACAGCTGGGTGCCGGCGGCGACATGGTCGCCATCCTTGACCAGCAGCGGAGCACGGCGCGACACCGGGTAGACAATCGGCTCAATGCCTTCGCCGTCCGGAGACAGCGTGACCTGACGGCCACGATCGGTGTCCTGCACCTTGACGGTACCGGCGTAATCCGTAATCGGCGCCTCGCCCTTAGGCGTACGAGCTTCGAACAACTCGGTGACACGCGGAAGACCCTGCGTGATATCGGATGCCGAAGCGACGCCGCCGGAGTGGAAGGAACGCAGCGTCAGCTGAGTACCAGGCTCGCCGATGGACTGGGCCGCGACGATACCGACGGCTTCGCCGACATCAACCAGCGTGTTGGTGGCCAGCGACCAGCCGTAGCACTTCGCGCACACGCCGCGCTTGGATTCGCAGGTGAGCACGGAACGCGCCTTGACTTCCTCCACGCCGTGAGCGACCATGTCGCGCAGCACGTCCATGGACATCGCTTCGTCACGCTTGTAGAGCACTTCGCCGGTCTTCGGGTCGAGCACATCCTCAGCGAGCAGACGCGAGTACGGACCACCGTCGGCAGCCTTGACGAGCACGAGATTGCCGTTCTCATCACGCTCGGCGACCTTCATGACGAGGCCGTGCTTGGTGCCGCAATCCTCTTCACGCACGATGACTTCCTGCGCGACGTCGACCAGACGACGGGTCAGGTAACCGGATTCTGCGGTACGCAGTGCGGTATCGGCCAGACCCTTACGCGCGCCGTGCTGCGAGATGAAGTACTCGAGCACGGACAGGCCTTCGCGGTAGTTGGACTTGACAGGACGCGGGATGATCTCGCCCTTCGGGTTAGCCACGAGGCCTCGCATACCTGCGATCTGGCGGATCTGCATCCAGTTGCCTCGTGCACCGGACTGGACCATGATGTTCACGTTGTTGTCATCATGGAAGTTGTCGCGCATGGCTTCGGCGACCTTGTCGGTGCATTCGGTCCACAGGTTGATGAGCTCCTGGCGGCGCTCCTCGTCAGTCAACAGACCGAGGTCGAACTGGGAGTTGACCTTGGCAGCCTGGCCTTCGTAGTCCTTGATGATCGGCTCGCGATCCGGCGGCTCGACGATGTCGGAGAACGCCATGGTCACGCCGGACCACGGTGCGCGGGTGAAGCCGAGATCCTTGAGCGCGTCAAGGGATGCGGCGACCTGCTGCGTGGAGTAGCGCGTCGCGATGTCATCGACGATCTTGGCGAGACGGCCCTTGGGGACCTGCTCGTTGATGAACGGGTAGTCCACCGGCAGGGTGCCGTTGAACAGGACACGTCCGTAGGAGGTGGCGAACAAATAGGTGCCGTCGGAGAAGCGCTCCTCCTTGACGACATCCGGGCTGCCCGGCTCCGGGTCGGTGACCTTGAGCTCGCCCGGCTCCCAACCGGTCGGCAGCACGAAGTCCTTCGGCATGCGAATCAGCACCTTGGCCTGCATGTCGATGTCGTGCTTGTCCAGAGCCATGATGACTTCGTCCAGCGAGCCGAACACGCGGCCCTGCCCCTTGGCTCCCTCGACCACTGTGGTCAGGTAGTACAGACCGAGGATCATATCCTGGCTCGGCATGGTGACGGTGTGGCCGTCTGCCGGCTTCAGGATGTTGTCGGACGCCATCATGAGCGTACGGGCTTCAGCCTGCGCCTCGGCGCTGAGCGGAAGGTGGATTGCCATCTGGTCGCCATCGAAGTCCGCGTTGAATGCGGCGCAAGCGAGCGGCGGCAGGTGGATGGCCTTGCCTTCGACCAGGATCGGCTCGAAGGCCTGAATGCCCAGACGGTGCAGCGTAGGTGCACGGTTGAGGAGCACCGGATGCTCGGAGATGACTTCCTCGAGCACGCCCCACACAGCCGGGTCGGCGCGATCGACCAGATGCTTCGCGCTCTTCATGTTCTGCGCGTAGTTGAGGTCCACAAGACGCTTGATGACGAACGGCTTGAACAGCTCAAGCGCCATCGGCTTCGGCAGACCGCACTGGTGCATGCGCAGGCTCGGGCCGACGACGATCACGGAACGGCCAGAATAATCCACGCGCTTACCGAGCAGGTTCTGACGGAAGCGGCCCTGCTTGCCCTTGAGCATGTCAGCCAGGGACTTGAGCGGGCGGTTCGAAGCGCCGGTGACCGGACGGCCGCGACGGCCGTTGTCGAACAGGGAGTCGACGGCTTCCTGAAGCATGCGCTTCTCGTTGTTGAGCATGATTTCAGGGGCGCCGAGCTCGATAAGGCGCTTGAGGCGGTTGTTACGGTTGATCACACGACGGTACAGGTCGTTGAGGTCTGAGGTCGCGAAGCGGCCGCCGTCCAGCTGGACCATCGGGCGCAGATCCGGCGGGATGACCGGAATCACGTCAAGCACCATGGCCTCCGGCTTGTTATCGGTGGTCAGGAACGCGTTGACGACCTTGAGACGCTTAAGCGCACGGGCCTTGCGCTGGCCGGTACCCTTGTCGATCTCCTCGCGCAGCTCCTCGGCCGCGGCCTTCAGATCGAAGTCCTGCAGACGCTTCTTGATGGCTTCGGCGCCCATGCAGCCGTCGAAGTAATCGCCATAGCGATCCTTCATTTCGCGCCACAGGTCGACGTCGCCTTCCATATCCCCTGGCTTGAGGGTCTTGAAACGGTCGAACACGGCGGTCAGACGCTGGATCTGGTCGTCGTAACGCTGGCGGATGGCCGCCATGTCGCGTTCGGCGCCGCTACGCAGCTTGGCGCGTGCGCTGCCCTTGGCTTCGCCGGCCTCTTCGAGGGCATGCAGATCCTCTTCGACCTTCTTGGCTCGTGTCTCGATGTCGCTGTTGCGGCGACGCTCGAGGCTCGCAATCTCATTATCGAACTCGGACTGCAGGTCAGGCAGATCCTGATGACGCTGCTCCTCGTTCACCTCGGTGACCATGTAGGCCGCGAAGTAGATGACCTTCTCGAGGTCCTTCGGAGCGATGTCAAGCAGGTATCCCAGACGGCTCGGAACACCCTTGAAATACCAGATGTGGGTGACCGGGGCGGCCAGCTCGATGTGGCCCATGCGTTCGCGGCGCACACGGGAGCGGGTGACTTCCACACCGCAGCGTTCGCACACGATGCCCTTGAAGCGCACGCGCTTGTACTTGCCGCACGCGCACTCCCAGTCACGGGTCGGGCCGAAGATCTGCTCGCCGAACAGACCGTCCTTCTCAGGCTTGAGGGTACGGTAATTGATGGTTTCAGGCTTCTTGACCTCGCCATAGCTCCAGCCGCGGATGTCGTCGGCGGTGGCCATGCCAATGCGAAGCTTGTCAAATGCGTTGACGTCCAGCACTCTTGATTCCTGTCTTTGAAATTGTTTCCATCACGTTTGCGGGAGCTGTCCGCGCCCGGCCCGCTTCAGGCGGGACACGGACAGCTGTATCGTCACTTGTATTCGGGCTCTTCCGCGGCCTGATCCTCCTTGGCGGAGGCGTCCGGGCGGGCACCGATGTTGAAGCCGAGATCGTTGGAGTTGGAAGCCGGGTCGTCGTCTTCCTCGCGCATGTCGATCGCCTGGCCGTCGGCGTTGAGCACCTCGACGTTCAGGGCGAGCGACTGCATTTCCTTCAAAAGCACCTTGAAGGACTCCGGGATGCCTGCCGGCGGCAGGTTCTCGCCCTTCACGATGGCTCCGTAGGCGCGCACGCGGCCGTCGACGTCATCGGACTTGGTGGTCATCATCTCGTGCAGCGTGTAGGCGGCGCCGTAAGCCTCGAGGGCCCACACCTCCATCTCGCCGAAGCGCTGGCCACCGAACTGGGCCTTGCCGCCGAGCGGCTGCTGCGTGATCATCGAGTACGGGCCGGTGGAACGCGCGTGAATCTTGTCGTCCACGAGGTGGTGGAGCTTAAGCATGTACATATAGCCCACGGAAATCGGCTTCGGGAACGGTTCGCCGGTGCGGCCGTCAAACAGTTGCGCCTTACCGTCCTCGCCCACGAGCTTGTTGCCGTCCTTGTCCGGCAACGTGCATTTGAGCAGGCCCTTCAAAGTGTCCGGACGGACGCCGTCGAACACCGGGGTCGCGACCGGGGTGCCAGGCGCGCCCTTTTCGGCGCCTTCAGGCACGTACTTCTTCCAAGCGGCCTCGACATCCGGGTCAATGCTGATATCCCAGCCGGCGTGTGCAATCCAGCCCAAGTGAAGCTCGAGCACCTGGCCCAGGTTCATTCGGCTCGGCACGCCCAGCGGGTTGAGCATGATGTCGATCGGGGTGCCGTCGGCCATGAACGGCATATCCTCTTCCGGAAGAATCCGGGAGATGACGCCCTTGTTGCCGTGGCGGCCAGAGAGCTTGTCGCCCTGCGTAATCTTGCGGTGCTGGGCGATGTACACGCGGATCATCTGGTTGACGCCGTTGGGCAGCTCGTCGCCGTCCTCCTCGGCATCCTCGCGGGTGATTTCCTTGACCGCGATGACAGTACCGGTCTCGCCGTGCGGCACGCGCAGCGAGGTATCACGAACTTCGCGGCTCTTCTCGCCGAAGATGGCGCGCAGCAGGCGCTCCTCCGGGGTCAGCTCGGTCTCGCCCTTCGGGGTGACCTTGCCGACGAGGATATCGCCGGCCTCGACCTCGGCGCCGATGCGGATGATGCCGCGCTCGTCGAGGTTCGCGACCGCGTCCTCGCCGACGTTTGGCAGGTCGCGGGTGATTTCCTCAGCACCGAGCTTGGTTTCGCGGGCGTCGATCTCGTACTCTTCGATGTGGATCGAGGACAGGGTGTCGTCGCGCACCAGACGCTGGGAGATGATCACAGCGTCCTCGTAATTGTAGCCGTTCCAAGGCATGAACGCGATGAGCAGGTTCTTGCCCAGTGCCAAATCGCCCTTCTCGGTGGCCGGACCGTCGGCGAGGACGGTGCCCTTCTCCACGCGCTCGCCATGCTTGACAAGCGGGACCTGGTTGTAGCAGGTGGTCTGGTTGGAACGCTGGAACTTGGCGAGCTTATAGCTGGACTGCGTGCCGTCGTCGTTCATCGTGCGGATGATGTCGGCGGACACGTAGGTGACCACGCCATCCTTCTCGGCGAGGATCACATCGCCGGAATCGACGGCTGCACGCCATTCGGAGCCGGTGCCCACGAGCGGGCGCTCGGACTTGACCAGCGGGACGGCCTGACGCTGCATGTTGGTACCCATCAGCGCTCGGTGGCCTTCATCATGCTCGAGGAACGGAATCAGGGAGGCGCCGACGGACACCATCTGACGCGGGGAGACATCCATGTAGTCGACCATCTCGACCGGGACATCTTCCGCTTCGCCCTGGGCGTCACGCACAAGGGCTTCCTTGGAGACAAAGTTGCCGTTCTCGTCAAGCTCCTGGTTGGCCTGCGCGATGACGTGCTCGGCCTCGCGGTCGGCTGTCATGTAGACGACTTCGTCGGTCACATGGCCGTTGACGACCTTGCGGTACGGGGTCTCGATGAAGCCGAACGGGTTGATGCGGCCGAAGGTCGCCAGCGAGCCGATCAAGCCGATGTTCGGGCCTTCAGGGGATTCGATCGGGCACATACGGCCGAAGTGGGACGGGTGCACGTCTCGCACTTCCATGGATGCGCGGTCACGGGACAGGCCGCCGGGGCCGAGGGCGGACAGACGACGCTTGTTCGTCACGCCGGCCAGCGGGTTGTTCTGGTCCATGAACTGGGACAGCTGGGAAGTGCCGAAGAACTCCTTGATGGTCGCGTTGACCGGGCGAATGTTGATCAGGGACTGCGGGGTGATGGCCTCGGCGTCCTGGGTAGTCATGCGTTCGCGCACGACACGCTCCATACGGCTCAGGCCAGTGCGCAGCTGGTTCTGGATCAGCTCGCCGACCTGGCGGATACGACGGTTGCCGAAGTGATCGATATCGTCGACGTCCACACGCAGATCGACCGGCTCGCCGTCGCGCATGCCCGGGAAGGTCTTGTCGCCGGCATGCAAAGTCACCAGGTACTTGATGGTGGCGATGATGTCCTCGCGGCTCAGGCTGCGATCGTTGTAATCACGCTCAAGGCCCAGCTTGCGGTTGATCTTGTAGCGGCCGACGCGCGCCAGATCGTAACGCTTGGTGTTGAAGTAGAAGGAATCCAGCAGGTTCTTGCCGGCCTCGGGGGTCGGGGTGTCCGCCGGGCGAATCTTGCGGTACAGGTCGACGAGGGCCTCGTCCTGCGTGTTGATCGAGGTTTCCTTCGCCAGCGCGTCAAGCACAAGCGGGTAATCCTTGAAGGATTCGGCGATCTCCTGCTTGGTCATACCGATGGCCATGAGGAACACGATCGCGGACTGCTTGCGCTTGCGGTCCACGCGCACGCCGAGGACGTCGCGCTTGTCGATCTCGAACTCGAGCCATGCGCCGCGGCTCGGGATGATCTTCGCGCCGAAGACCTCCTTGTCGGAGGTGCGGTCCTGCTGGCGGTCGAAATACACGCCCGGGGAGCGCACGAGCTGTGAGACGATGACGCGCTCGGTGCCGCCGATGATGAAGGTGCCGTGCGGGGTCTGCAGCGGGAAATCGCCCATGAAGACGGTCTGGCTCTTGATCTCGCCGGTGTCGCCGTTTTCGAACTCAGCGTTCACATACAGCGGCGCGGAATAGGTGTAATCCTTCTCCTTGCACTCCTGGACCGTGTGACGCGGCTCCTCGAAGTACGGGTCGGAGAAGGTCAGGCTCATAGTCTGGGTGAAGTTCTCGATCGGAGAAATCTCCTGGAAGACCTCGTCAAGGCCGGAAACGTGCGGCACGGTGTTGGTGCCGTTCTTTTCGTCTTCCTCAACGCGCTTCTTCCAGCGCTCGTTGCCGATCAGCCAATCGAAGCTGTCGGTCTGCACGCCCAGCAGGTAGGGCACATCGATGGGCTCACGGATGGAGCCGAAATTCACGCGATCCGACGCCTTGTGCAGTTTGATGTCATGCTCGTCGGCACGTGCGATGACTTTGGTGGTGTTCGTCGTAGCTTGTTCAGCAGCCAATGGACGTTCCTTATCGCTCGCTTTGTCGTTTGTTCCCCGGAAACGCGGGCGGACGGCCACTATATGCTGTTCGCGGGCGCTTCTTCACTGTCAGCATGCCCGCAATATGACACACTTTACGCAAAGTCAATAGTTTAGCCGATGATTGCGCGCGCCGCAAATGCGACACGCTTGTGGGGGTGGACAGGGATGGTGGGGGGTGGGAGTGATGGGCGGCTGCGGGAGTGAGGGGATGGCAACGGGAGTGGCGGAAGTGGGGCGGAGGGATCGATGAGCGGCTGCGGGAGTAGCGGGAGCGGCCTGTCCGTCACGCTGACCGCCAGAATGCGAGCCAATCCTCACACAACCACGGGCCACCCAGCCAACCCACCGCCTAGTATCGCCATAGATGGACGTTTGAAATTGATGGCGGGAAGGACCATCCAACGCCGCCCGTCCAGCCACGCGCTGCGAATCCCCAGTACCACCCATTCAGCACCGTCTGACGACATCAAGCCACCCATTCAGTACCACCATTCAGCACCGCCAGCCACAAGCCGCCAACCCACCACTGTCAACCCAGCGACACCCGCCCAGCACCGCTAATCCACAGCGCAACCAGCCCGACTCCGCTGACCGGCACCGCCTATCCAAACCGCCTATCCAAACCGCCTACCCGACGGTAATCGTCACCTTATTGCTCACAATCTTCGGATGGTCCTTCATCGATAGCTGCGCGGTATAAGTCCCGGCGTCTACTTTCGGCAGCGTCGAGTCGTCGGCGCACGAGTCCCCGGTACGATTCGTGTTCCACGTCATCGTCTGCGTGTCGGTATCCCCCATCGCAAGCAGCAGCTGGCGCGAATCCACATCGCACGCGTCGGACCGCCACACGGTGTCGCTTCCCGACTTGATGGTCAGCACCCGCGAATCATCCGCAGCATCAATCAGGCAGCTGCTCTTGCCCTTCGGCACATACTTGATGGTCGCTATGAATTTCATGGAACCACCGACAGCAACCGTCTGGGAATCCGACTGCAACGACAAATCGATATCGGACGCCGTACAATCCTTGACTTTGCTCTGCTGCATCGGCGTCGGTACCGCCGAACGAGTCAGCGCCATCTGGTCGTCATGGCGGATCGACGCATCAATCGCCATCATCCCCCGGCCGAGGCTGTACACGCAAAACGCAATCAACGCAAGAACGACAATCAACGCAATCAACGCAACAATGCGACGCCTGCGATAGATCTGCCGCTGCCGTTTGGACAATTTGCGGCGGGGACGGCGATTCCGCGGGTTGTTGGAAGTGCGCTGGCTGCTCGATGACATATGGTCCAGTGTAGTCATGCCAGTGGTGACGTGTCACGCGGACGCTACGTCGGATTGCGAAGTAGCGTCAGATTGCGAAGTTGCGTCAGATTGCGAAGTATTGGCGTGCGTTTCGATGATCGCACTGGCATCGGCGCTGCCAACGGCACCAGCACTGTCATCGGCACCGGCACCTGCGTCCGCGTCGGCATCAGCATTCCGGACACTCCCGGCGGGCAGACGAATCCCTTCATCACCAATGATTTCAATCAGTCCGTCCTCGTCAAGCGAGGCGACACACGCATCAAGCTGCGTCTGGTCGGGCCACAACGACGCCACCCGCGCACGCGACAATACCGGGGCATCCGCAGGTAGCGCACGCAACGCAGCCAACACGATGCCGCGCACCTGTCGATTCGTGCCCGCGAACCGCTGACGGGGACGAGTCCGGCGCTGTCCCAGTCCCGGACGGCCCGCCGCAAGAAACGCGCAAACCGACGCAACCGGGCAAGTCTCACAAGCCGGAGATTTCGCCGTGCACACCAGTGCGCCGAGCTCCATCACCGCCTCGTTCCACACGACGCTGGCTGTCTGATCTTCGGGAAGCACGCGCGAAGCCAGATCCCGATCCTTCGCCGTCGTGGACCCGCCCAACGATTCCTCGCCGACGAACAGACGCGACAGGACACGCCGAATATTCGTATCGATGACGGCAATCCGCTCTCCGAACGCGAAACTCATGACCGCACTCGCCGTGTAATCGCCGATTCCGGGCAGCGCGACCAGCTCGTCGTAACTGTGAGGAAGCCGGTTGCCGTATCGCGTGGCGACTTCGCGGGCGCACTCCTGCAAACGCAAAGCGCGACGCGGGTAGCCGAGGCGCCCCCATGCGGTGATGACCTCTGCCGTGGATGCCGCGGCAAGTGCTTCCGGGTCCGGCCAATGGCGCATCCACGCGGTCCAGTAGGGCACGACCCGGCTCATCTGGGTCTGCTGGCTCATGACTTCGCTGACGAGGACGCCCCACGGGGTGGTGCGGCCGAATCGCCATGGCAGGTCGCGGGCGTTCGCGTGCCACCACAAGGTGAGCACGCGCTGGATTTCAGGCGTGTGCCGGATTTGGGGCGCGTGGTCTGTGGCGGCAGGCTTCGCGCGGCCGGGTGGCGCGTCTGGCGTATGCTCAATGTCGGGACGGTTGGTGTTCATCGTGTGCCGTATCTTAGCATTCGACCGGGGCATGTTGATGTGCCGCGCGGCTGTCGGTTGAACGGGTTAGGTTGGAGCGTATGACACATGAAGCCAATCCGCAGCAGTCTCAGGACGCCGGCTCGTCGGCGAATCCGGAGACGAAGGTCGAGTCGATGTTCGAATACGGGTATCGCAAGTCGAATTATGGGCCGGATGAGCTCGTAACCGACGCGCACGGCAATCCGATCAATGTGACGGATGCGATGATGAGTGCTGAGGATGCGGCGAAAGCCGAGACGAGCACGCCGCACCTGTGCTACTACTCGCCGCGTATCCCCGGCAATACGGGGTCGGCGATTCGCCTGTGCGCGGTGACGGGGACGATTCTGCATCTGGTCGAGCCGCTTGGATTCAATCTGCATGATACGAAGTTGCGCCGCGCTGGATTGGATTACCATGACATGGCGCATGTGGTGCTGCATCCGGATTTCGACAATCTGGTTGAATCGATGCCGAATTCCAGGATCATCGCGTTCACTGCGCATGCGACGAAGCTGTACACGGAGGTCGAGTACCGGCCGACGGATATTCTGCTGTTTGGCCCTGAGCCTGGCAATATCCCCGATCCGACGGATATCATGTTCGGCCCGCATGTCGCCGAGCAGGTGCGACTGCCGATGCGTCCGAGCCTGCGAAGCCTGAACCTGACCAACTGCGCGTCCATCGCCATCTACGAAGCCTGGCGCCAACTCAAATTCAAGGGCGGCGCGTAAAATCAAACACCCCCACTGGGGTGTTTGATAGCGCCGCTGAGGGCCGATTGTATCGAGGCCCGAAGCAGAAAAACAGCCGGCGAAGCCGACAAAATCACAAAATAAGCCCGGCGCGTAAGCGAAATGGCCCCGGTGGGCCATTTCGTAGCGCCGCTGAGGGCCGATTTCATCGAGGCCCGAAGCAGAAAAACGGCGCGAAGCACACCATAAAAACAACACAAGCCCAGCACGTAATTGCATGAGCTTGACTAATCGTCCCAATCCTCAGTTCGTCATCCGCCGTGTTGGCGCTTCGAAGTGGCGTCGTCAGTGCAAGGAGACTGCCCCTGCTTGGGCACTGATGGGAGTCCGAGCGAAATCGCCATGCCAGCTGCTTTCTCCCGGGAGAAGCCATGGGTTGCGAAATCCTCGACTGTTCTCCCGGGAAAAATCGCGGATTTCGCAATCCATGGCTTTCCTCCCGCACAATCCGCGGGAATTTATCGGAATCCACCCTCTCCACGGATAATCTCCCATCGAGAACGTTGGAATCCTGCGGTTCTCGAAAATCGACCAAAAGCCATCTGTGGGAGAAAAGCAACAGAATGACGCATCCGCGCTAAACTCCCACGAGAAACCGGGATGTTATGCATCAGAAGTCGGCTCTTCGAAGCTCTCCCGTCCCGCCCACGATAACCGCCGACCACACCGTCAACGCAACATATTCCGCAGGCACGCAGCGAAATCCGCCGCTCTCTCAACCTTCTGCCGACGCTAAATGGTGTCTCAGCGTCGGCAGAAGGTTGGGGTCAAGAAGCACCGCGCCCAAACCATCTCCACCAACTAGCTACGCTAAGCACGCCCGAAACGTCACCAAGTTGTATACTCTTACAAACCGGCTACGCCAAGCGGGCCGTGGACATAGCCAGTTTGTATACTCACATGAACCGGCTACGCTAACGAACCGCCCAGCGTCACCAGATTGTGGATTGTCACCAACTGAGTTCCGTAAACGCCAACCACCGCTACCCGCAACGCAGCAACCACCGCAACCGGTTACGACAGCCAACAACCAACGACCGACAACTGACAACCGACAACCACCGTAACCGATTGCCAGCCGCCAACTACCAGCTACCAGCAACCAACTATCAACCAGCCGAAATAGCGAACGGGCCGCGTACCGGACAATCCCGGTACGCGGCCCGTCGGGTCACATCCAATACCCTTGATTACTCGAGAATACTTGGGATACCTGATACCCTCTATAGCAGTTCAGTTCTTGAAGCTGTGGATCGGCGCCGGGATTCGCCCGCCGCGCGACACGAATGCCTCGCAGCTGGCGGTGTTGACCGGCATAATCGGCGCGTAGCCCATGAGTCCGCCGAATTCCGCGGATTCGCCGACACCCTTGCCGATGACCGGGATCACACGCACGGCGGTCGTCTTCTGGTTGACCATGCCGATGGCCGCCTCGTCGGCGATCATGCCGGAGATGGTGGACGGCGTGGTATCGCCCGGAATCGCAATCATGTCAAGGCCGACCGAGCACACGCACGTCATCGCCTCGAGCTTTTCGATGCGCAGGCAACCGGACGCCGCCGCATCGATCATGTTCTTGTCCTCGGAAACCGGGATGAACGCGCCGGACAGGCCGCCGACGTACGAGGACGCCATGATGCCGCCCTTCTTAACCTGGTCGTTAAGCATGGCCAGCGCTGCGGTGGTGCCGGGCGCGCCGACCTGCTCAAGCCCGCATTTCTCAAGCACTTCGCCGACAGAGTCACCGGCAGCGGCGGTCGGAGCAAGCGACAAATCGATGATACCGAACGGGATGCCGAGCCGGCGCGACGCCTCCTGGGCGACCAGCTGGCCGACACGCGTGATCTTGAACGCGGTGCGCTTGATGGTCTCGCACAGGAATTCGAAATCCTTACCCTTGGCCTCGTCAAGCGCGCGGGAGACCACACCCGGGCCCGAAACACCGACATTGATGACCGCGTCGCCTTCGGTGACACCATGGAAGCCGCCCGCCATGAACGGGTTGTCATCCGGCGCGTTGCAGAACACCACAAGCTTGGTGCAGCCGTCGCTGTCGGTCTCGCGGGTGGCGTAGGCGACGTCCTTGACGATGTGACCGAGCAGGTAAACCGCGTTCATGTCAATGCCGGTCTTGGTGGAGCCGACGTTCACCGACGAGCACACGATGTCGGTTTCGCTCAGCGCCTGCGGCAGGGAGCGGATGAGCATCTCCTCGGCGGGCGTCATGGATTTGGAAACAAGTGCGGAGTATCCGCCAATCAAGTCAACGCCGACAGTTTTCGCGGCTTTGTCAAGCGCATGGGCGATGCGCACAAAATCCTCGGAGCTCTTGCAAGCACTGGCTCCGACCAGCGAAATCGGCGTGACGGTGATGCGCTTGTTGACAATCGGAATGCCGTAATCGCGCTCGATGGCCTCGCCTGTGGAAACCAGGTCCTTGGCGTACGTGGTGATCTTGCGGTAGATGTTGTCACACACCTCGTCCACGGTGTCGGCCGCGCAGTCAAGCAGGCTGATGCCCATGGTGATGGTGCGCACGTCGAGCTTCTCCTGCTCGATCATCTTGTTGGTCTCGTGGACCTCCATGATATTCAGCATGGTCGTGTCTGTCCTTTTCGATTCGTTCGGTTGCGTTCTTGCGCGGCGATCCGCGTGATAACTGGACTCAGACGCGATGCATCTTGGTGAAGATCTCTTCGCGCTGGCAGCGGATGCGCACGCCGATTTCCTCGCCGAGCTTGTCGAGGTCGTTGACCATGGTGCCGAATTCGTTGTCGGCGTTGCTGTAATCGACGATCATCATCATGTTGAAGAACCCGTCGATGATGGTCTGCGAGATGTCGAGGACGTTGACATGGTGACCGGAAAGATACGTGCAGACGCGGGCGATAATGCCGACAGTGTCCTGGCCTACGACGGTGATGATTGCCTTGTTCATGGATCTCCCTTGGAAAATCGGTGCGATGGTATCCAGATGGATTCAAGTATAGGGAATGCACACGTCATCGGGCCGGGGATGTCCGTTTCGGGACGATTTGCCTAAGGCGGAAGGATGCCGACTCGCTGTGCAAAATAGCGGACGTCAAGTCAACGACGCCTGAAGCGGGACACATAAAACAACAGACGCCCGAAACGAACTCGGCATTGTTGCCGACGGTCCGTTCCGGGCATCTCGGCCTTGCTGACGTTCCCCGTGTCAGTCGATCTGTATCAGTCGACGCGGTGCGCCGAAGAGGATGCGACCGCGGCGAGCGCCCGAGGCTGGTGGAATCCATGCACTGCAAACGCGTCGGCAATCTTTTGCGCGACTTCACGGCTGCGTCCCTTGTCTACCAGCGCGATGATGGAGCCGCCGAAGCCGCCGCCGGTCATACGCGCACCGTAGGCGCCGTTCTTGCGGGCCACGTCTACGGCGATGTCCAGCTCGGGGACGGTGACCTCGTAGTCGGCGGCCAGCGAATCGTGGGAAGCGTTGAACAGACGGCCCGCAGCCTTGATGTCGCCCTGAGCGAAGGCACGCACGAAGGAACGCACGCGCTCGATTTCGGTGACGACGTGGCGCACGCGCTTCTTCATGGTCTCGTCAGGCAGGGCGTCAAGCGTTTCCTTGAGGGCCTGGAACTGGTCATCGGCCTTGGAGATGCCGTCGGCGGTAACGCGCAGGTTGGCCACACCGAGAATCTTGGCGGCTTCCTCGCAAGTAGCGCGACGCTGAGCGTACTGGCCATCGTTGAGCTGGTGCGGAGCCTGGGTATCGACCACAAGCAGCTCGAGGTTGTACTTGTCGAGGTCGAACTCCTGCTGGGAGACGTTCTCCAGCGGGGTCAGCTCCGGACGGCAGTCAAGCAGCAGCGCGTGGCCTTCGGTGCAACGCATGGAAGCGTTCTGGTCAAGACCGCCGGTGGAGGCGCCGGCCATCTCGTTCTCGGACTTGATGGCGGCGTTGATGAGGGTCACACGACCGGCATCGGAATCGCCGTAGCCAAGGCCGTACACGTCGTCCAGAGCCAGAGCGGTGGAGCATGTCATGGCGGCAGAAGAGCTTAGGCCGGACCCCAGCGGCACGCAAGAGGCGAAGGCCGCGTCAAAGCCCTCGACCTGCCCGAATCCGGCTTCACGCAGCGCCCATGCGACACCAACCGGGTAGGCCGCCCACCCGTCGACGCCTCCGGCTGTGAGACCGTCCAAATCGGCTTGTGCGACCTTGTCGGGGCTGACATCGGAAACCACACGCACACTCGTGTCTTCGCGCGGTTTCAGCGCGATATACGTGCGGTGCGGCAGCGCGATCGGCAGGCACAGACCCGCGTTGTAATCGGTGTGCTCGCCGATGAGGTTCACACGCCCCGGAGCCGCCCACACACCTGCCGGCGCCTCACCGTATGCCTGTTCGAACAGCTCTCGGGCTGCGGCGGCGCCTTCCGCGTCGTCCATCGCGTCGATGAACGGGATGCTTCCGGCGGCATCCTGCGTTGCATGCTGCTGGCCTGGTGTTGTCATGATTATTCCTTTCGAATGATGTTGCGCTGATGTGCCGCTGTGCTGCCCACCGGCAGCTGGTCCAGGCCCACCGACGTTCCGCACGCCAATGCCTGGTCAGCCGCCGCACGGCCAGCCGATACATGTTCAGTCGTCGATGTCAATCGGCCCGAGCTCATGGAACCGCTTGGCGATGAGTTCCGGCGTCGTGTCGGACACCCATGCGGCCATACCTGATTCGGAACCCGCCAGATACTTGATCTTGTTCGCCGCCCTGCGGAAGGAGAAGAACTGGAGGTTGAGCCGGTAGTTCGCGCGGCGGGCGTCATGAATCGGCGCCTGATGCCACGCGGCGATGTACGGCAGATCCATGCCCTTGCCGTCGCCCTTGTCGAAGAAGGCGTTGCCACGCTTGAGCAACGTGGAGTACATCTGTGCCAAATCCCAACGCTCCTGGTCGTCAAGCTCGTCGATGGTGAGCACGTCGCGCACTGGGACGACATGCACTTCCAACGGCCAGCGCGCCGCCGCCGGCACGTAGGCTACCCAGCTGTGGTTGCGCATGACGATCCGCTCCCCCGCCTCGATTTCGGCGTTCATGAGGTCGCGCAGCAGGTTGCCGCCGGTACGTTCGTGGTATGCCTCGGTGTGCTGCAGTTCAGTTTCCAGCTTCGGCGCGATGAACGGGTAGCAGTAAACCTGGCCGTGTGGATGGGCGAGCGAGACGCCGATTTCCTGACCGTGGTTCTCGAACGGGAAAATCTGCTCAATACCGTCGATATGCGAGATCTCGGCGGTGCGGAAGGCCCACGCCTCGACAACCGTGCGCAGGCGACGCACCGGCAAATCGGCGGGCAGACCATGCTCGTTGGGGTCGAAGCAGATAACCTCGCACCTGCCGCCGGCCATTTTCTGCTGCCACAGCGGGTTGCCGTCGACATTCGTCACCGTGTCAGGCACGCCGGGCACGCGCACCATCGAGGGGAAACGGTTTTCGAAGATGACAACGTTGTAATCGGTATCCGGCACTTCGCCGTCCTGATACGGGTCACCCGGCTTGCGCGCGGCGAGCGGGTTGCCCTTCGCAGTGGCCCCCGGACCGGCGGTGATCGGCCGGTTCATGCGCGCAGTGGCCATGGGGATCCAGTCGCCGGTCAGCGGGTCGCGGCGCATCTGCGGTGCAGCGTACGGCACCTCGTTGCCGTCGGCGTCCAGATGAGGCGCGAAACGGTAGGCGAGATGGCGGGGGTCATGCAGTTCGCGGGTCTTCTTGCCGCTGACGTATTCAGGGTCGTCATCGAGATAGAAGAAGTCGCGTCCGTCGGCGAGGGTGGTCGGTGTGATGCGGATGTTGGCGCTCGCGTATGCGCCGGGCTGATAGTACTGCCATGCCGGCGTCTGCTGGGCCGATTGGGATGATTGGGTGGTCATGTCGTCTCCTTTGTTGGACGGTTGAGCTTATGTTGTCTGTTTCTTTCACAACAGAATCGCATGCGTCGCCAAGACTGAATGCGCCGCGTTGCGTCTCTGTCGCGGCGACGGGCTGCGCTGCCCGCCGCCGGGTCTGGTTGTGGTTGTCTGCTACTTGCCGACCGGTTTTGGCGTTCCCGTTGTCCGTCCGGCCTTCGTCTGCCTGCCGCGAGGTTCACGATCCGCAGGAAGGTCATACTCGTCATCGACGGAATCGGGATATCCCGGGCCTCCCGCGGCAGCATGCGCCCCGACATGTTCGGCGACCACGCCGTTCTCGTTCGGGTGTATCCGGCGGGGCGAACGGACTGATTCGTCCGACTCGCCCTGTTTGGCGAGCACGAGTTCCTTGACCAGTTCGCGTGTTTTGGTGACGGAATCAGGGTCGAGCCCGTCATCGGTAATCACAGTGTCGACCTGGTCGAAGTTGGCGAACAGGGACAGCGAGGTGCTGCTCCATTTGGTGTGGTCGGTGAGGATAATCGTCCGGTCGGCAATATCCATCATCGCCATGTCGGTGGCCGCTTCCAATGAGTTCGGCATGAGGAAGCCACGCGGAATGGACACCGAATGCGTGCCGAGGAACACGGTGTTCACGCGCAGGGATTGCACGACCTTGTCCGCAATCGGCCCGACCAGGGAGTTGGAACGGGTGATGACGCCACCGGTGACAATCACCTCGACATCCTTGGATTCGAGCGCCTGAACGAGTTCGGCGACGGGAATTGAGTTGGTGAGGATGGTGACGCCGCTGGACTGCTGGGATTCAAGCAGGTGCTGTGCGAACACGTAGGCGGTGGTGCCGCCGCCGATGGCGATGACGTCGCCCGGGGAGACGTAGTTGACTGCCTCCTGTGCGATGGCGTCCTTGAGGCCGATGTCCATCTGCGATTTTACGGAGAACAGAGGTTCGCTCAGCAGGGTGCTGGTGGTCACTGCGCCGCCGTGGACGCGTTTGAGCAGGCCCTTGTCGGCGAGTTCGGCGATGTCCCTGCGTACGGTCATGGCTGACACGCCGAGCTCTTTGGACAGCGCGGTGATGCGCACCGCACCGCGAGTGCGCAATCTGCTGAGAATCAGATGCTGACGTTGTGACGAAATCATATGAACATTATCGCACACAATTGCGCACACAAGTGACAGCATTGAGCGGATAACGCTCGACAACATCATGAAAACTCACAAAAACGCTAAGTTTTCCGCACCTTCCGTAAGCAAGATGAACATAAACGAACGCATTCTCTTTGTGGTCATCGGCGTGTCGCCCGCAGCGTGTCGCCTGCTGCGCGTCACCCGCTAGTCGGCACCCGCCAGTCGATTCGCTAATCGGCACGACGGCCATGGGCAGAACGTATCCTCGCAATCCCCCACAAGGTGACATTCCGTATCGCCTCAACGACAATCGCCGAATCCATCTTCGACACACCACGGCGACGTTCGGGGAAGACGATCGGCACCTCGAGAATCCTGCCGCCGACTGCCGCGGCGCGCCTAGTCATATCAATTTGGAAGACATAGCCGTTCGCTTCAACGGACCGCAAATCCATATGCCTGAGCAAATCGGCCCGGTACGCGCGAAACCCGGCGGTCATATCGCGCACACCCAACCCCAGCATCCTGCGCGCATACCATGACCCGCCCCTGGAAATCAAATCGCGATACCACGGCCATCCTTCCGTACGCCCGCCCGGCACACGTCTCGAGCCGATTACCAGATCCACGCCACGATCGCAACGCATCACCTTGAGCATGCGCGCCAAATCCTGTGGGCGGTGCGAACCATCCATATCCATCTCGCATACCACGGCATACCCGCGATCCAACGCCCATGCGAACCCAGCCAGATATGCCGGCCCCAGGCCTCCTTTGCCCCCGCGGTGCAGCACATGGATACGCCCATTGTCTCGTGCCATCTGATCGGCGAGCTCACCCGTGCCGTCCGGG
This sequence comes from Bifidobacterium sp. LCP19S3_E9, assembly GCF_052121135.1. Lineage (NCBI taxonomy): Bacteria > Bacillati > Actinomycetota > Actinomycetes > Bifidobacteriales > Bifidobacteriaceae > Bifidobacterium > Bifidobacterium sp. LCP19S3_E9. The sequence goes on from NZ_JBQKEV010000005.1 coordinate 119,187, forward strand.
GAGGCGTCATCGACGATCAGCACGTCAACATCCGGATTGTAGGCGAACACACCATCCAGGGTCGTGCGGAGGTTCTCGCGCTCGTTATATGTCGGCATCACCACGCACACGCCGTCCCCCGCCATGCCGGTTCCACTCGCAGATGCTGTCATGACTCCCCTTTCAAGCTGCTTCACGTCGTTTTTTCATCACTTCATGCCACGTCAAACGACTGCAAGCCGTCTGTGCCGCCTCAAGCCGTTTGACGCCACCAGCCCCAATTGGACTCTGTGTTCACTGTACCCGCGTTTGTTGCGAACACGCTGACAACAGTGCCACAATATGAGGTATGATTCACGTTTCCGAACAGCCGTTGCACGACGCCGTCAACAAGGCGACTACCGACCTTTTCACTTTCGGCTACAAGCACATCGTCAAGCCGTTCTTCGTGTTCAACCACACACCTGACGTTGCACACGACCAGATGATTGAATTCTGCCGTGTCACCCGCAATATTCCGCCGCTCATGTGGCTGCTGCGCGAAATGCTCGACTACACCGACCCGATTCTCGAAACCGATGTGATGGGCGTGCATTTCGATAACCCCTTCGGTCTGTCCGCCGGCCTCGACAAGAACTGCGACATGCCGGTGCTGCTCGACAACGCCGGATTCGGCTTTGAAACGGTTGGCTCGACCACCGCACGCCCGTGCGCGGGCAATCCGAAGCCATGGTTCCACCGGCTGCCGGAATACGATTCGATGATCGTCCATGTCGGGCTTGCCAACGACGGCAGCGAACGGGTTATTCCGCGGGCCGAACGCGCATGGGACAAGGCGAAAAGTATGCAAGTGTCCGTGTCCATCGCGCGGACGAACGACAAACTGTGCGGAGACATCGACGAAGGCATCGAAGACTACTGCACGTCGATGCGCCGAGCGGCTGGGCACACGGCGATGATTGAAATCAACATCTCCTGCCCGAACACCTATGTCGGCGAACCGTTCGGAGAGCCGGAAAACCTCGACCGGTTGTTCAGCGCGTTGGACAAGATTGACCGCCCGCAGCCGGTGCTGGTCAAGATGCCGCTGAACAAGACGTGGCCCGAATTCCGCGAGCTGCTTGACGTGCTGGCGGAACACAATGTGCAGGGCGTCAGCATCGCAAACCTGCAGAAGGACCGCAGCGGTATGGAGATACCAGCGATGTGGAAGGGCGGACTGAGCGGTGGGCCGACCTATCGCGCGAGCAACGCGATGATTCGGCAGGCCTACCGCGAGTACGGCGACCGCTTCGCCATCGCGGGCATCGGCGGCGTGTTTACCCCCAAGCAGGCGTATGAGAAGATCCGCGCGGGCTCCAGCCTAGTCATGTTCATCTCCTCGCTCATGTATCGCGGACCGCAGCAGATCACGGTGCTCAAGCGCGGACTCGCTGAGCTGTTGCGCCGGGACGGGTTCGAGCACGTCAGCGAGGCAGTCGGCGTCGACGCTTAATCAGGGCTTGATTGGGGCTTGATGACGGTGTTGTGCTGCGCCTTGATTGCGTTTGATTGTGCTTGACTGTGCTGGGGTTCACGTGGCAAGGTTCGCGCGGCGGATGAACTCCACATCAAGCATGTCACCACATACAAAACACGACAGAAAACTGACGGTTCGACACTGGCGCGCAGTATTTGCCGAGTTGCGTATGTCGGGGCACGCGCAATCCGGCAAATGCCTCGGGAATCAGCCGCCAAGCAAGCCAATCAGACGGTTCGCGTATGTCAGGAGATACACGAATTGACACCGCCGAACCGCTCACCAACTCATCCAACAACTCACCGACCCATTGCACCGCTGCAATCACCCATCCGCTCTCTTTCTACAAACTGGCTACGCCGGCAAAGGAGTTAGCGTAACCAGTTTGTAGAACGCGCGAAGTCCCCACATTGGTCCCGCAAGAGACGGGATTCATGACTGATTCGATGCCCAACCGTGTGAGTCAATCCTCACACAACGACTCTCAACGCCACCCAGCCAACTATCCCCGACCGTCCAAACCGCCACCGCGCAAACGAATCCTCACACAACGACTCCCCGGACCGACAAACCAGCCAATCACAGCCCCCAAACCGTCAGTGTGTGAGTAAAACCTCACACAACGACATCTGACGCTGCCAAATCAGCTCTCCCACGATCGCCCAAACCGCCACCGTGCAAGCCAATCCTCACACAGACGCACTCTCACGCAGATTGGAATCAGCCGATATGCCGACCAGTACCACCAAATGGGCGGCATATCGGCTGATTCCAACCACACCGACCACAAGCAGCACTACTGCCAATATGAGCTTGCCGCGCAGACCACTGGCACCAACACCCCAAGAAAGGCCGGGCAGGAACATGATGAACAACGATACGACGCTGAACACGATATTGACGATTCAATTGGGTAGCAGGTCGAAACGGTGATCCTGCGATTCAGTCGCCGCCACACCAGCCGCAGGATTGGAATCGCTATACGGTCCGCTTTGCTGCGGGACTTGCTGTGGAACTTGCCGCGACCAAGGTGACCGTTGCATGGGTTGAGGTTGCTGCGATATCGGCGATTGTTGCAAAGGCTGTGATTGCCCGGAAACCGCCGACTGCTGCAGCCAAGGAGATTGTTGCGATGCCTGAGCATACCTTGGTATCGATGGCGTGGATGTACCCGGGCGGGAGGAAGATTGCGCCGACGGACCCGGCTGTTGCAGCACTGATGGCATCGCAGATTGCTGCGAATACGACCCGTACGGAGACGGCGACTGTACATACCGCCCTTGTGGATACGGCAGCTGACCGGACGAACCGAGTTGCCCCGGTACTTGGCCGACGGATGGCATCCGTCCATCGTGCGGCATCAGTCCACCGCGGCCAACCGGCGACATCATATTTGGATTGCCCATATTCTTCCTCCATGCGCCGTGACAGCCATCACCGACCATCCGACCACCCGTCTCCGTTGCCCTTCCATACATGTCAGCCGATTGTCGGCGGTATCAATGCTCATGAATATACCTCAGTAGCACCAATCACGCATCGTCATTCCCTCTTATGCGCGCCACTTATGCACGCCGATGCCCCGATTCCGCATCGGGACATCAACTGCACGCGTCCGACACGCCGTCTCAACATACGGGCACCGCTCCGTTTCAGGGAAATCAAGAGCCCGTCCAGCCGATAGACACGAACGCGAACAGATGAAGTGAAACGTTTGACGACGCAGAACATCGCCGTTTTCCAGAATCATTGCTTCGCGTCAGAAGGCAATTCGTTACCGGCGAGACGTGACATTGCGATCCTCGGCACAGGATACGATTTCGACCAATACATTCGCGCGAACACCAACGCGCATGGGGGACAATGTATGCACAATTGTAGGGGGAACTGTCATGACTATCAGTGCACCGCTGTCACTTGGTGGCCCACACGAGCGACCTGTTGCAAGGCCGGATGCCGAGGCTTGGTATTCGTCGTGGAGTGCAAAGAGCATGCAAACACACCGAACCATCGAGGCTTTTCGGACAACCCAAGCGGCCCAAACGGGCATCACGGAACACGCAGTCGGGCGCATCCCTGGCTACTCACCCATCATGCAGCTTGGATCAGGCTCGGAAGCCGACGTGTACCTGTACCGTCAGCATGCCCCGAATCGCCAGGTCGCCATCAAGATCAGCAAGCAGCGGCTGGATTCACAGGCGGCGAATCGTTTGCGTTCCGAAGCTGATTTCATGGGACGGATCTGCACGCACCCGCATATTCTGTCCATTTACGGAAGCGGCATCACCGCGACCGGACACGGATACACCGTGTTCGAGTACGCCTCGGGAGGCAATTTCAAGGCCTTCCTCGAACATGACAGACTCACCGCAGACCAGATGCTCACCATCGGTATCGATCTGGCGAGCGCACTGTTCACCGCACATCGTAAAGGCATTATCCACCGCGATATCAAGCCAAGCAACATACTCATCAACGCGCAACATATGCCCATGCTCGCTGATTTCGGTATCGCGAGCACCATCTATGGAGGCCCCGGTGTGGGATTCACCGTTGCCTGGGCACCGCCCGAGGTACTGGCCAACGGCGGAGGCGGTAATGAGGCGTCCGATATTTATTCCCTAGGTGCCACACTGCTCGCTATGGTGACTGGGCAATCCCCGTATGAATACGCGTTTGCCGACGAGTTGGGCGATTCCCGCGGGAAGGAACGGACGGAACGGTTGCAGGCCATCATCTTGGCAAAGCCGTTGCCGGCATTCCACCGTCCGGACATTCCCGCCCCCGTTGAGCGCGTGTTGCACAAGGCGATGAGCCCGGTTCCCGAGGACCGGTATTATTCGGCGCTGGAATTCGCCCGTGCCATGCAACGCGCGCAACTGCAAATGTATGGTCATGCCGAGCGTACGACAATCGAGGGCGAGGCGGATATCCCCACGGACCTCGCCGCGCACGCACGCCTGACCACGACGGCAACACCGACGACTGCCGAATCGTCCCGCCGCGGCACATCACGGACGAAACCGCTTGCCATCGCATTGGTCGCCCTTGCCGCAATCGTCGCGATTGCGTCGGGATTCCTTTTCCTGATTGCCCCGCATATGGATACAACCTCAGACGACCGCGCCGTGCAGGTCTCGGGCAGCGGCCCCGGTGGCAAGACTTCGGGGCAAGATAACGGGAATGTCCCTGATTCGGGGGTCGTTGCAGGCTCAGTCCCCCAAGTGCGCGGTCTTTCCGGCGCGTACAACGCCGCCGGCACCAAAGCGACGTTCTCGTGGACCAATCCTGATCCCCAGGATGGCGACGCATACGCGTGGTCGCTTGTGGGTGGCACGGATGAATCCGCGAGTTCGCGAAGCGCGCTGACGTCGTCGACATCCATTGCCATCGACCCGTCCGGTGAAGCACAGACTTGCATCAAGGTGAGTCTGATCCGTGCGGACAGACGGATGTCCGACACCCCCGCGATGGCATGCGCCATCAGACCGTAATCGCAAGCACAAGAACACAGCACATTTCACGTCCAAGGAAGAGCCAGGATATGAGCAGCAGCAATTTCGTCGAACGTCAACCGTTGCCGCCGCCCAACGAGATGCGGAAGCGTTTCCCTGCCATGACGCGCCGGCTGGTACCGTCCGGCAACCGGCGGTGGATTACCCCGGTCGTCATGCTGGTTCTGTTGCTTGGCATCGTCGCCGGTTGCGTCATTGTCAGTTCGGTGACACAGCCGCACGTGCAGCTTGATGACGGCACGGTATGGGTCACTTCGCTCAAGGACCATAAGGCCGCGCGGTTCAACGTAAAGAACAGGGATGCCGATGCCGGTGTCGCTTCGACGGCAGCACGTTTCGACATAGCCCAGCACGATGGCGACACCGTGATTGCCGAGGGAACAAAAGCGAGCAATATCGCGGCTTCCACAGTAAGTGTACACGGAAACACCAGCATCACCGCCGATATGGAAACCGTAATCGGTGGGAAGACGGCGGCGGTTATCAACACGAAAACGGGGAATGTATGGGTGGGTTCTGCCTCCGATATCGCCTCGGTGAACCCGACAAGCGGCAGTCCGACTATGAAACTCGGTTCCTCAGGTGCGATCGCTGTGACCCATGATGGTGTCGCGTACGGGTATCGCCCGTCCGATCATGCGGTGTTGAGCGTTGACGGCCCACAGGGCTCGCCGAGTAAGGTCGCTCGAATCGAGAACGCCACGGGGGTTGAATCGTTCACGGTCATCGGCGGCACGCCGGTCGTCGCCGGCAATGGTAAGGTGTTCTGGCCGAAAGGAAACGCCGACATCGGCTTGCAAGGTAAGGTGACGCTACAGGCCCCACCCACCGATGGCAAGCAGAGCGGCTGGGTAGCGGCGGCGACCCCGCGCGGCCTCGCCTTGGTCAATCTACATTCCGGTGCTGTCAACACATTGCCGAAAGCGGGCAAGGGCGACGCGGCACGACCGGTGTCGACCGGCGGATGCGTCTTCGCAGCGTGGGCGCAGCGGGCAGAAAACTATGTCAGTGCATGCGATGCAAACGGGAAGGGAGCGACATACTCATCGCTGGAATCCATCGACCCCACCTCGCAACTCGTCTTCCGCACCAACCATCGTCTGGTAGTGCTCAACGACGTAATCAACGGCAATGTGTGGAACCCGCAGGATTCCGCCAAAGTCATCAAAATCCAGTGGAACAAGGTGGAAACCAAGGAATCCAAGCAGCAGGAGCGCAACAACGACAGCGCCAGCAATCAGCGTCATTTCAGCAAGAGCTGCTCCTCCCAGTCAGGGCAGATCAGGGCGCAGGACGATGCGTTCGGTGCGCATACCGGATCGCAGCAGATCCTCGACGTGTTGCGTAACGATGAGCAGACCGACTGCTCGGTGCTGCACATCGATTCGGTCAGCGCGCCCGACGGTGCGAATGTCTCGGTCTTCCCCGTTTATGACGGACGGTACCTGCAACTTGATGCCTCGGCCGCAGGGGCGGGTGAAGTGACGTTCAGCTATGAGATTTCTGACGGACGCGGCCAGACCGCCAGCGCGAACGTGTCCCTGAACCTCACCGACGGCGAGGACCGGGCCCCGCAGCAGACCGATGTTTCCCCGGAAATCGACGTCGAACAGGGGGCTTCCTACACTGCCAATGCGTTGGAAAGCTTCTCCGACCCCGACGGGGACCCGCTGACCTTGGTTTCGGCGTCGCCGCAGAACACCGATCAGGTGACTGTCTCCACGCGAGCCGACGGCCAACTTGTGTTCAACGCCGGTTCCGTGTCCTCAGGACGCGCGGGCATCGAAGTCACCGTGTCGGACGGGAAACAGACCGGTACGGGAATGATCTATTTCTCGGTGAAACCGGCGAACACGCTCGCCGCCGTGATTGACCCGGTGGCTAGGCAGACCATGCCCGGTACCCGCACCACCATCGCGCTCAAGCAGTATGTGCATGGCACAAGCGCGGAGCCCGCCCAACTGACCTCGGTGGAATCCGTGCCCGGTGTATCCGCCACCATGAACGCGGCGGATATGTCGATTGCGTTCAGCGCGTCAAGCCCGGGCACCTACTATGTGCCGTACATCATCACCCAAGGCACCATCCCGGCGACCGGTCTTGTTCGGGTGGAGGTGCAGGCCGTGACCGACGATGCCGCCAAGCCGGTTGCAGCGAACGATGTGGCTCTGCTGGGCGCGGATAACATCGCAATCGTCGAGCCGCTGACCAACGATGTCGACCCGTTGGGCGGCGTCCTGTCAGTAACCAGCGTCGCCGCGGACACGCACAGCGGCATCAAAACCGGTATTGTGGGCAACAAGCGAATCTACATCACCGCCCGCCAAGTGCCGACCGAACCGGTGCAATTGGCATACACCGTGGCCAACGCAGCCGGATCTTCGACCGGCATAATCATCCTGCAACCGCCCGCATTGACCAGATCGAACTCCGTGCCGAAAGCCGAGAATGTCACAGCGCAGGTGAGGACCGGCGGCATCGTGTCCGTAAACGTGCTCGACCATGTGACTTACTCGGACGGGATCACAGTGAAACTGCAAGACAACCTGCAGGTCGACAAGGCCACGTTCAAGGGCTTGGTGTTCGTCTCCGGGAACACCGTACGTTATCAGGCCACGGGAGAGCCCGGGTCCTACCCCGTCACATACACGGTCAAAGATAATCTGGGCAACACAGCCTCCGCCACCATCACCATTGATGTGCACCGCAAGGATGTCGCCGACAAGCCTGCTCCAACCCCCTCGGATACGGAAGCCCAAGTGGCAGCAGGCAGGAAAGTCCAGATTCCAATCGCACTAACCGGTATCGACCCTGACGGTGACGACGTGCAACTGCTCGGATTGGGCAATAAGGCGCCAAAACTCGGCCGCATCACCAAAGTGGGCGCCACATACCTGGTGTATGAGGCGTACGCCGATTCGTCAGGCACCGACACCTTCTCCTACGCCGTGGAGGATTGGACCGGACAGCGGGCTACCGCGCAAATCCGCGTGGGTGTCTTCTCCTCCGGCTCCGATTCCGGCGTGTACGCGCGCGATGACGAAATCACCCTGCGCCCGAATACGGCGACGACCGTACCAGTAGCCCAGAACGACATCTGCGGCGATAACACGGACCTCACGGTCGCCGAACACGTCGAATCGCAAGGCATCAACGGCATCACCGTCATCGACGGTATGCTCGCTTTCACCACGCCGAAACAGGCAGGCACCTATTACGTGGCGTATACGGTCAAGAACAAGGCCGGCCTGTCCGACACCGCGACCCTGACGGTGAACGTCGACGCGAACGCCCCCATCGATCCTCCGACCGCTTACGATTACCGCGTTCCCGCAGCCGCCACAATCGACAAGAAATCCGTGGACGTGGATGTCTCGCAGTGGATCGCCAATCCCTCGGGAACCGCCGACGAGCTGACCGTGGGCGTCGACCCCTCCGCCGCAGATCATGCTCATGTCAAAGGTGGCAAGGATTCCACCACCATCACCGTGGAGCTGACCGACGAGACGCGTGCGGTCCCGTACACCGTGACAAACACGACGTACAGCATCACATCCACCGCGTTCATCCAAGTGCCGGCGTACGGCGTCTTCCCGCCCACCCTGCGTCCGAAAACCCCCACGTTGAAAGTCAACGCACGTGAGACCATCACCATCGACATCGCCGATTATGTTCGTGTGGGCGCAGGCAAAACCGCCTACGTGGACGGCGCGGATTCGGTGAGCGCCACAAAAGCCGCGGACGACAACCAGTACGTCAACGAACAAACGCTACGGTTCACCGCGCCCTGCGACTATGCCGGTCCAGCTTCCATCACCTTCACCGCAACGGACGGCAAACGCGGCAAGAACGACAACGTGAAAATCGTCAATTCCGCGGTGCTCACCCTGCCGATCACCGTGATCGGACGTGACGTGCCCGCACCGACCTTCTCCTCTTCCACAATCGATGTGGTGGCCGGCGAAAGCGCTTCAACCATCGACTTGAAAGCGCTGACCCATTCGGCATCCGGATTATACGATGACGAGAAGCAATACACGTATTCCGGTGGGGCGAGCGCCAACGGTGTCACCGCCAAGGTGAGTTCGACCGGCAAACTGACCGTGTCCGCGGACAAAACCGTCACAGCCGGCACCACCGTCAATGTGCCGATTGCAATCGCCTATGCGAAAGGCACAGTCAACGCCGGCCTGACGGTGCGCGTCACCTCATCCACCAGACCGTTGGCGCGTCTGGGCGACAAGGCGATAACCATCAAAACCGGATCCGTCAGGCAGGTGCATATGCTGTCCGACGCTTTCAACCCGTTCCCGGACACCCCTTTGACCGTAACCGGCTGCGTTTCAGACAAGAACGCGAAGTTCACCGTAGATTGTTCGCCCGACGGCGTGGTTTCCATCAAGGCGGCCTTAGACATCGGCGCAAGCACGAACAGGGTGATTGTCACCGTGCGCGACGCCACCCAAGTCAAGGACCGCGAAGCGACCGGGACCATCAACGTTTCCGTGACGGACAAGCCCGATGCGCCGCTCCTGTCCGCGGTTTCGGGCAAACCGCAGGATGGCAGAGTCGATTTGAGTTGGACGGCCGGATCGGCCAACGGCAGCCCAATCACCGAATATCGGGTCATCTGGGGTGGCGAGGGTTCCGGCCAGAAATCATGCGGCGCGGCAACCTCATGTACGGTGGACGGCCTGAGAAACGGCAGAACCTACACGTTCAAGGTGCAGGCGAAGAACGAGGTCGGCTGGTCGAAGGAATCCAACGCCGTGGAAAGCACACCCGACAAACTGCCGGACGCGCCGACAGATGTGACGGCCGAAGCGGGTGAATACACTGTCACGGTCACGTGGAAAGCCCCGAACGGCGATTTCTCCGCGATTGACAAGTACCGGGTGACGCTGAGCGGCACGAACGCACCCGCCCCCGTTGAAACGACCGGCACCAGCGTCACCTTCGCCATCGAAAATAACACGATTGTCGACGGCGCATCCTACAAGGCTACCGTGCAATCGCACAACAACGTGAACTGGAGCCAGCCTTCCAAGCAGTCCGGCGATGCGAAGCCCTGGGGCAAGCCGGACGCCCCGGCTGTCACATTGACCAATGATGACACGCGCGGAACCGTCACCGTCGAATCGGTCGGCAATACACGCAACGCGGGATGCAAGTCCATTGAACTGTCTGGAGACGTCACCATGACGATGTCCTGCTCCGGATCGGAATCCTTCGATATCCCGGAGCGTAATCTCAACACAAAGGAATACGTCGTCGAAGCGATTGTCATCGGCAAGAAGGCGACGCGAAGCGGCCGCGCCAAGGTGACTTTCACCCCGCGGTACACCGTGGAGAAGCCGGAACGCGTCTCCGTTTCCGGCGACAACGGCATCTGCACGGTCACATGGAAGATGCAGGGGCACGCCGACGGGCACACCGTACACGCAAGCGGGTTCGATCCCTATGAGGCAGGGGCGTCCGAACGGTCGCACGATTTCATGATGGCCCCATGGCAGTCCTGCACTTCGGCCAGCGTGATGCAGCGGTTCAAGGGTGTGACAAGCAAACCGACCGAAGGCAGCGCCTCCCCTGTCTATGTGAACAAGCAGAAAGCAGGCATCCAGGCACCACAATTGCGCTGGAGCAGCACCGATACGGACACCATCGACATCACCGGCGGAACCGTGAACATGTACGGGCAGTCAGGCAAAACCATGATCACCTTCACAGCAGAAGGCAAGTCGTACGATGTCCCGTGGACGCCCTCCGATCGCACGCTCAATGTCAACAACATACTCCCGACGGGAGCCGACTATGTCTGGAAGGCGCGCGTGGTCGGCGACGACCCGGCATTGAGCAATGAGACCAGTGGTGAGCGCCTGAAAGATGCCAACAGGTACCAGCCGCCCGCGCAGCCGGACCCGACACCGAGCCCGAGCGCGAGTCCCATCGCAAACCCCAGCAAGAACCCGAGCACAACTCTCGGCGTAACGCCCAGCACAAGTCGGAATGTCCGATCGAACGGGACGAGCAACGCACTCGCAGGCACGGTTACCGTGAACACGGCGAGACGGGAATCGGCCCCTGTCTCCCCCATGACACTGTTCCAGCATCGGCAGCAGATCCAAGCCCTGGGGCTCAGGGCATGGCGTACGCCGTCGACCAAGGAGCGACGCATCCCGACCATGATCACCCAACAGCAAGGAGCAATCATCCCATGAGCGACGAATTCGACGATGAAACCCGACTGGGCTCCATCGGCCATACACCGCGCATTCCCGGCCACCCGGAGGTGCCACAGCCGTTCCTTGCGCAAACCGGACAACAACCGGTCCAGCCGGCGATTCCGGCTCCGACGCCGGTTTCTTCAGCGACCACAGCCGCACCCCCGGTCGCGGCACCGGTATCCGCTGCGGCAACGGCTCCAAGCCAAGGACTTCCACCGGCGCATCCAGATGACGATATGGAAGGTACGCTGCTGAGCACTCGCGGCACTCTGCCGTTGACGACACCACCGGCCGCGATACAAACGACTCCGGCACCATCACAAGGCCAACCCACGGGGATCGTTCCCACACCGAATCAGCAGTCCCCGCACACTCCGATGACTCCACAGGCACCGCTAACTCCACAGACATCGCACACCACGCAAGCCATATCCTCTCCTGCGCGACCCACTCAACCTGTCCGACCCGCTCAACCTGCACAACCACTGCAGGAACGGCATGGTCAACAGGGACGAGCAGCCCAGTCGCACGCCCCATCATCTCTGCTTCCTGCCCCGTCTGCGGACATCGCCGAATTCCACAGCATGTTCTCCAAACTCGTTGACAACGTCTCCCACGTCGTGGTCGGCAAGGAAACACCGATCCGCCAATGCGCCGCCGCCATGGTGGTCGGCGGGCACATCCTGCTCGAAGACAACCCGGGAACCGGAAAAACCCAGCTAGCCCGCGGCTTGGCCAACTCCATTGATATGCAGTTCAAGCGCATCCAGTTCACACCGGACCTGCTGCCGTCCGACGTGGTCGGCGTCACCTATTACGACCAGAAAACCGGCGAATTCGAATACCGAGAGGGCCCCATCTTCGCTTCCATCGTGCTCGCCGACGAAATCAACCGTGCCTCCCCGAAAACACAGTCGGCACTGCTCGAAGTCATGGAGGAACAGAGCGTCACCGTCAACGGCGTCACCCATCCGGTACCCCAGCCGTTCATGGTCATCGCCACCCAGAACCCGATCGAACAGCTCGGCACATATAAACTGCCCGAAGCGCAGATGGATCGTTTCCTCATCAAAACGACCGTCGGCCACCCCAGTCATGACGTCAGCGTGGACATTCTCAGGCAAATCAACGTCACTGACCGAGCCGCCACCGTACACCCGGTGCTTTCCGGGGAGGATGTACTGCGTATGCGTGGCATCAGCGAGCATGTGCGTCTCGATGATTCAATCCTTGAATACATCGTGCGGCTGGTCGAAGCCACCCGCCACAACGAGCGCATCCGAGTCGGGTCCTCCATGCGAGGCGCACTGGCACTCACCCGGTGTGCGCGCGTCTGGGCAGCCGCCGACAATCGCGGATACGTGGTGCCCGACGATGTGAAGCATCTCGCGGTTGCGGTTCTCGCCCACCGCATCACCCTGACCGCTGAATCTACATTCGCCGGATCAACCCCTGAACAGCTGATTGGGCAGATTCTAGAAGACGTCCCCGTGCCAACCCTTGGTGCCAACGCGTGAACCATATCGAACCGGTAAACCACCCTCATCGAAAGGTCAAGGAATGCAGCAATCGCACACCATGTGGCGCAGAACAGCCACGGTACGCACCCTGCGACGCATCCGGCACCGGGCCAAACGGCTACTCACCTCGTATATCTCCGTTCCCGGGTGGACCGTCAGCGCCCTGGCCATCATCTCGGCGACGGCATTCCTTGTGCTCGGATGGCACGAACTGCTCGCCGTGGCAGTGGCGTTCACAGCCATGATGATATGTGCGGTTGTGCTGTCGCTCGGCAACACCACCTTCAACGCCACCATCGATGTGTCCCGCCGCCGGGTCACTGTATCGGACAAGGTGGCCGTCAACGTATGCGTCGACAATCCCGGCCGCACACCCACCGCTTCGGCGCGAGGCGACCTGCCCATCGGCGACGACCACGAGCGCTTCACCATCCCCATGCTCGCCGCAGGCCAGTCACGCATGACAACCGTGGAATTCACCGCAGTATCACGGGATATCCTGCCCATCGGCCCCCTGTCCATCCGCAGAGGCGACCCATTCGGCTTAGTGCGCCGTGAGAGGCGACTCACCGAGCAGATCACCGTGTTCATCCATCCGCGCACAGTCGCGCTGAATACGCTCAGCGCAGGCGTCCCCCGCGACCTCGAAGGCCAGCCAAGCAACGAAATCGTGGACGATGACCTGGATTTCCACGGCCTGCGCGAATATGCCCCAGGCGACGACGTGCGCAACATCCACTGGCTGAGCTCTGCGAAAACCGGAACACTGATGATCCGCCAATACGAAGCCACCCGACGCACCAACACCTCGCTGACCATCAGTGTGAATCCCCATGATTATGCGCACTCGCAGGAGTTTGAACTTGCGGTGTCAGTCCACGCATCCATCGGCGTGCAGTGCCTGCAACAGGACCGGCCGGTGACCGCCCACGCCGGCATCAACCACACAACACCCCGCAATCCCACGGAATTCCTGGATGATTGCAGCGGCATCGATCCCGATATCGATGACAACCCCAATCTCGCGCAGGACACGCTTGCACGCGCCCGGGACGCATCGTTCTATTTCTTCACGGTTGGAAGCCTCAAATCCATTGACATCATCAAACGCATGGCGCTGACGCTCCCCCACAGCGCGACCTGCGTAGTCCTGCAAACCGCACCAGGCCAGCCACGCGCCATCAAACACTACCCCGATTTCATCCTGGCAACCATAGGAGACCTCGACGACCTCCCGATCATCATGGGAGCACTGGTATGAACCCCACGAACCCCGTCCATACCATGAACACCGGCAATGTCACCAGCGTCACGGACCCGACCGGCACCGCCGCATCGACTGTCACATCCACGGCGACGACGACAGCCACCGGCACATGGATGGACTCTATGCGCTCGGCAATCTGGATAACGCGCCCAGGACAACCCGCCCCCATCGCCGGCACATGGCACAGCGCGGCACCCTACACAAGCCTGCTTATCGCCGCACTGCTCACCCTCGTCGCATCCAGCAATCTGATTGATGTCTACGGATCCGCACTGTCATGGGCCACGGCAGCAATCCCCGCAACCATCATCGGCTCGCTGGTGGCGCTCGCCGGTCTCTTCCCCGTGCTGCGCCTATGGTGGCAGATGCTGTTCATGGCATTTGCGCAACTGGTGGTCGGCCCCACCTTGATACTTAACGACACCACCATCGCCCATATCATTCCGACAGTCCGCACCATCAGACAGGGGTGGATGAGCATGCTGGGCTCGTTCAAATACCTGCTTGCACTCGACCCGCCGGTGGGGACGGCAGACGGCTCGCTCCTAGCCGTATGGACAATCTGTCTGTGGGCGGCGCTGCTAACCGGCATCTTCGCCGTCACCAAGGACGGACGGTACACCATAATCGCCGTCATCCCTATCTTGGCGAATGCGGCGGTCTGCGCGCTGCTCGGCTCCCCGACCGGATTCCACCGCATCGCCGCGGGCACCGTGACAGCCATTACTCTGGTGGCATGGATCAGCTCGCGATGGAATCTGCTGGAGCTGAGCCGGTGGTTGAGCAGCATCGTCATCGTGCTGATTTCGGCGTCGCTCGCGGTCGGTGGATGCGCGGTTGTCGGACAGCACCGCACCATCCTGCGCGACCATTACGAACCACCGCTGAGCCCCTACCAGTACACTAGCCCGCTCAGCGGCATGCGCTCATACGTCAAGAACCACAAGGATGACGTGCTGCTGACCATCACCGATCTGCCCGCCGGCTCCACCGTACGCCTTGCCGTCATGGACCGGTTCGACGGCAATGTGTGGAATCTGTCCGACTTTGCCATGGCCTCGGACTCTTCCAACTACCGCCGTGTCGGCACCAGTATCCGCAACACCGCGGAAGGCAAACGTTTTACCGCCAAATTCACAGTGGACAAAGGGCTGACCGACTATTGGCTGCCCATCGCCGGGGCCGCGTCAAGCGTACAATTCGCCAAAACGTCCGACGCCGATTCGTTCTATTACAACACCGACACCATGTCCTCCATCTACTCCGCACGCACCTACGCGGGGTTGTCCTACACGGAAACCGGCATCATCCCTCGCATGCCGACCGACAAGGAGATCGCCAAGGCGGCAACCAGCCCGATCAGTCAGCCCAAAGCCGAAGACGTGCCCGACAGCGTGGATAAACTCGCCAACGCCACGGCCGGCGGACAGGCCAGCGGCGGCGAGGCGGCGCAATCCATCGCAAAGCAGCTCAAGGAATCAGGCTGGTTCTCACATGGGCTGGACGGAGATTACCCCTCCAGTGCCGGCCACGGCAATTACCGTATCGACCAGCTGTTGGCGGGGTCCGCCATGGTCGGCGACAGCGAGCAATACGCCTCCGCGATGGCGTTGATGGCCCGCAGCCTTGGCATGCCGAGCCGCGTTGTGCTCGGGTTCCTGCCAAAGAACGATGAGGGCGACATCAGCGAAAGCCGCACCGAGAAGCACGGCTCATCCACCGTCACACAATTCACCGGCAACGATGTGACCGCGTGGGTGGAAATCAAGCTGGACGGATATGGTTGGGTGCCGTTCTACCCGACACCGAAGGAAACAAAAATCCCGGACGACAACCAGAACCTGGCCCCGCCGAATCCGCAGACGCTGGTGCGCCAGCCCGCAGTCCCGCTCACCAACCCCTTGCGTGACGACAATCAAGCCACCGGCGCATCATCAATCGGCGGTAGCATGGCTGATGAGGCACCGGACAACACGTCTTGGGCACGGTTCCGTACCATTGCCCGAGCGGTCGCCCTGTATGGCAGCCCAATCTGGGTGTTGCTCGCCGTATGTGCACTGCTGCTCGCCGTCAAGGCAATCGCGCTGCTATGGGCGCGCAAGCACGGCAGCCCATCGCAACGCGTCGCTGCAGGCTGGCAGGCGGTCACCGCAACCGCCATGCAAAGCGGTCTCAGCGTTCACGGCACCAGAAACGAACAGGCGCAAGCCATCGCCAAGGAAATGGGCCTCACGCTAGACGCGCTGATCATGTTGGGCAAGGAAGCGGACTATGTCTCCTTCTCCGGCAACACCATCGATCAGCATCAAGTCGACCGGTATTGGAATGACGTCATCGAGGAACGCGCTGCCATGCTCAAATCGCTGCCGGCGTTACGCAGATGGCGCGCCAAGCTCTCGCTGCGAGGGATGTTCCACAAGACATGTTGCACAGGGATGACTTGGAAAACGCCCGGAAGAGGCCGGGAACCATCAGTCCGACGCACCGCATGAACATTCGCCATCCGTATCAGTCCGGCGCCCAGCCCGACGACGCGTTCCACCGAACCCACGCCCAGCACAATGATGAGCCCCGTCAAACCCGACGGCATGTCCCACCCAACACAGTGCCAAACCCGACGCTCAACTCGGCAACAAACCCTACGGCAGAGCCCAGCTGTATCGAAAACAACCTCAGCAGTAAGCTCCCCGACGGTACTGGTCCGCGTACGGCGCCTGGTCGGCAGGCACACCCAGCTTGTAGGCGGCGCGCAACGGCCAATATGGGTCACGCAACGCGGCACGGCCGATTTCCACAACATCCGCCTTGCCTTTGCGCACAATCTTTTCCGCCTGCTTAGGCTTGG
This sequence comes from Bifidobacterium sp. LCP19S3_E9, assembly GCF_052121135.1. Lineage (NCBI taxonomy): Bacteria > Bacillati > Actinomycetota > Actinomycetes > Bifidobacteriales > Bifidobacteriaceae > Bifidobacterium > Bifidobacterium sp. LCP19S3_E9. Next base: position 136,056 of record NZ_JBQKEV010000005.1, read on the forward strand.
TGATCAGCCCGACCGCGCTCACTGGAATCTCGGCCTCCTTGCGGATCGCCGCGGCGAACGGCACCTGCCAGCCATCCTTGACTGGCACATTCACATGCGGGATGATGCTGCCGGTCGACACGTCGATCAGATCCACACCATGCTCCTTGAGCACACGGGACAGCTCCACAGTCTGGACCAGATTCCAACCGCCGGCGGCCCAATCGGTCGCGGAAACACGCACCACAAGCGGCATGTAGTCGGGAATCACCTGGCGGACGGCATCTACGACTTCGACCACCAAGCGCATCCGGTTCTCCAGCGAACCGCCATACTCGTCCTCGCGCTCATTGGTCAGCGGATCAAGGAATTCCGAAAGCAGGTAGCCGTGGGCTGCGTGGATTTCCACCATATCGAAGCCGGCAGCCACAGCACGCGCCGCAGCATCGCGGAACTGTGCGACGATCCCGTGGATTTCATCAACGCTCAGCTCGCGCGGAGCATCCAGTTTCGCATACGGGATCGGGCTCGGGGCGACGGTCTGCCAGCCGCCCTTGTCCTGCGGCACATTCTCATGGATATATCCTAGCGAGAAACTGCCGGTATTGCCTTTCCTGCCGGCATGGTTGAGCTGCACGCCGATGCGAGCTCCGGTCGCTTTCGCACCTTCAACAATCCAACGCCATGCTTGGATCTGGTCGTCATTCCACAGGCCGACATCGCATGGGGAAATACGGCCTTCCGGGCTCACCGCAGTGGATTCGACGATGACCATGCCGAACCCGCCGATGGCGCGGGAGACATAATGCTGATAGTGGAACGGCGTCGGCTTGCCGTCCTGCGCGTACACCGAATAGGTGTCCATCGGAGGCAGCCAGATGCGGTTGCGCATCGTCAAGCCGCGCAGCTGGAACGGCTCGAACAGCTTGCTATCGACGCGGGACTGTCCCTTGTCGCGCTTCCCCTTGATGCCCTTCACTTTCGTGGCCTTATCGTCTTTCGCCATATCGACTCCTTTCAACGGGCCGCGATGAACCGCCGAGGGCTGTTCGATGCCGTTCGACAACTGGCCCATGCGCGAATCGCCCGTGTTGGTCTCTCGTGTGCCTCCATTTGCATTGTATGATGTCCGGTTGCAAATCGCCGGCAGATTTGGTGAACAACGGACGAACAAACGTCCGCCGAACATCTGCCCAACGTCCGTGCACCGACTTCGGCGCCGATCTGCGACGAGGCGACGGTCCGCGCCGATTCGCAACGAAATACGACAGGAGGCGACCCGCAACCGCGAATCGCCTCCTGTGTGGCCGTCGTGCCGATGCCCCAGCCGAATCACTTCATATATTGCTCGGCGGGTGCGCCGTAATCGTTGTCAATCGGCGCGTTGATTGCGGCTAGATACGTGTCCACGAATTCCTTCCACGCCGGAGACGCGATGTACATGCCGTACCAGGTGCCGTGGCTGACCCCGTTGATGGTCTTGCCGGAGAAGCTCTCCTGTACCTCGGCGTTGCCGACGGCGACAAATGCCGCCACCTGGTTGGGCACGAACCCGGCCGTCAACATGTATGTCTGCTCGTTGGTACCGGTTTTCGCGAAGGTCTTGCGGTTGTTGTCAAGTTGCGCTGCTTTCGCCTCGCCCTTCAACACACCCTGATTCAAGGCATATGCCGTGGTCTGGGCGATTTCCGGAGAGATGGCCTGATGGCAGTTCGCGCTCGGCACTTTGATGCTCTTGCCGTTCTGCTTGATGACCTTCTTGATGGCGATTGGCATGCATTCCACACCGTTCGCCGCGATGGTCGCATACACGTTCGCCATGGTCAGCGGGGAAGCCTGAACGGAACCGATGATCATTGGCGGGTTGAACGAGTTGGCCGAGTAGACGTCCTCCTGCCCCAGGATTGCATTGTGGTAGCCGACGGTTTTCGCCGCATCCGCGATCGCGCACAGGCCAATCTGCTGTGTCATGGACGCTTGCGTGGTGTTATGCGATTTGATCAGGCCCTGCAACGGGGTTTCCTGGCTGACGGTACCGCCTTCGGAGTTGTGCAACGACCATGTGCCGTGTCCGGAGAACTTCGAGCAGTTGAAGGAACTGTTCGCATAACTCGTGTAGGTTCTCAAGGATTCGTTGATGGAATGCCCCTGCAACATCCAGGCGATCATGTTGATCGGCTTCCACGTGGAACCGACGTTAAAGCCGATACCTCCCCCGTCTTTCTGGTCGACCGCATAGTTGATGGATGTTCGTGTCGGATCGGTTTTCGCCGCATCCGTCGCATCATAGGTTCGATTGATACCAAAACCGAGCACTTCGCCCGTCCCCGGTTTTATCGCAGCTATCGTCACTTCGAAGCCTGTGGGGTCATCGACCGGAATGGTGTCCCTCGCGGCTTTCATCGCGGCGTTATTCGCGTTGACGTCCATCGTGGTGTAGATTTCCAAGCCGCCCTCGTTCAGCAACTTCTGTCGGGCTTGCGCAGTTTTGCCGAATTCCTTGGAATTGAGGATCTGGTTGGTCACGTAGCTGCAGAAGAACGCGGCATCGCCGGCCACCTGACACCCTTGTTGCACGGACTGGATGTTCAGCGTATCTTTCAGCGGGGTGGCTTTGGCTTTGTCGTGCTGCGTTTTCGTGATGAACTTCTCTTGAAGCATCAGGTCCAGCACAATATTTCGCTGTTCTTCAGCAGTTTTCTGATTGGACTCGATTGACGGATCGTATTTCTCCGGGTTCTTGGTGATTGCCGCGATGGTGGCCGCCTGGACGACAGTGAGTTTCGCCGCGGTCGTGTTGAAGTAGCGTTTCGCCGCCGCTTCCACGCCGTACAGGCTGCCTGAGCCGAACTGCGCGATGTTCAAATACCCTTGCAGAATCTCATACTTGGAGTATTTCTTCTCCATCTGCACAGCGATGAGCATCTCACGCAACTTGCGCGCGACGGTGTCCTCGGAGGCATGGTATTCGGCGATTGGGTCATCATCTTCGCGGGCCTTGACCATGAGCACGTTCTTGACATACTGCTGGGTCAGGGACGAGCCGCCCTGGGTGTCGCCCTTGGCTACGTAGGTCTGCACGAACGCACGCAGCACACCCTGGACGTCGACGCCGGCGTGCTCGAAGAATCGGCGATCCTCGCGTGCGACCACGGCACGCTGCATGTATACGGAAATGTTCTTGATCGGCACGACCTCGCGGTTCTGCGCATAGAACGAGGCGATCACCGTCTTGCCGTCGGACGCGTACAGCGTGGATTTCTGCGGCAGGCTGGTCACATCGAAATCAATGCCCTCGACAGTCAGGGATGGTGCAAGCGCTTTCGCCGCGTTGTTCGTCCCGAACACGGCGGGCATCGCCATCAGGCTCACGACGACGCCTCCGGCGATACAGAGGGTCAGATACGCGAGCAGCAAAGCGAGCACACGTCGAGCGGTCAGGGAGTTCTTCTTGGGCATGTGCCCCATTCTATGGTGTCGCCTGTACCATTACCGCGTTGCCGCTCGCACAACGGCACGGTATTTGCACATTCCGCCGGAAATGCAGAAAAGACTGAAAACAAGCCGAAAATCGGCCTATCGGAGAGCGGATGCATTGTGGAAACCACCACCCGACGGCCTCAATCCGAGTGAACGAATCCCGTACCGGCTCAGCGCTTGGAACGACGAATCAACGCTCCAGGTTGGTAGATGACGATGCTTCTGCCGTCACGCGCGATCCACCCGCGGTTCGCGAATTCGGTCAATGCCTTGTTCACCGTCTCGCGGGACGAGCCGACCAGCTGTGCCAGCTCCTCCTGGGTCAGATCGTGCGGGATCTTGACGCCGGCTTCTTCCGGTACACCGAAGCGGGACGCCAGATTGATCAGGGTTTTCGCCAATCGGGCGGGTACATCCATGAATACCAGGTCGCTGATGCGCTCGTTGTTTGCGCGCATACGGCGTGCGAGCACCTGCAACATGTCGACGGCGACACGCGGATATTGGTCGAGCCACGCGAACAGAGCGTCATGCTCAAGCCAGACAACCTGAGTCGGGTTAGAAATGGCGATCGCCGACGCCGTACGAGGCCCGCCTTCCGGATCGAACACCGGAATCTCACCCAATACTTCACCCGGAGCATGAATGCTCAGAAGTTGCACGCGGCCGTCGCTGGAACGCCGGGTGAGCTTCACGCGCCCCCGCTCCAGCAGATACATGCGGTGATCAGTGTCCCCTTCCGCGAAAATCACGCCGCCCTTGCCGAACTGCGCACGTTGCAGGTACGGCAGAAGCCGCGCCGCCTGCTGCTCGGATACCTGTTTGAACAGCGCGGTGCGCAACAGGATGTTGTCAGGCTCGGGCATCGCGTTGGGCTTGGGCATGACCATGGGCTCCTCCTTGCCGCTTCGCTTGGCATCGATGCGACACATACGGCACCCATTGTATCCCGGTTCCCGACGAAATCGGCGCCGTTCCCCGGGTTGATGTATGGATCACATGGGTCAATGTTGCCGGCGATTGACACCGCCGGCGGTCGGCCGGAGCTTCTTCGGCAGACATCAGTACGGTACAGCGCAATACCACACGCAGCTTTGCCGCTATCTGCGGTATCTGTAGTACTTCACACAAGCTATCTCGCGTATTTGTGTGCGTCGGCGGCTGATACCTGGAGTATGCCCGTCGGAATTGCGCGGGTGATACTTGCGGTATCGGGTGCATACGCACACAGATAGTGAAGATATGGTCGGGGAGGTACTACAGATAGATAAGATGCACGCTCGGCGGTACTGCAGATCAGTACCGCAGATATGCAACTGCCGCTATCAGGCACCGGTTCGGGTCGCCGATTGCACGGTCCCGGCTGGGTCAAGCTTTGCATCGCATTGGCCACACACCTCATACGTGCGCACTCACGCGAACGGCATGACACGGGCCGCCACTCGGACAGCGTCACACGAACGGCATCACACGAACGGCATCACACGAACGGCAATGTGAAAGGCATCACCGCTGGTTGCTGACGACGCGCCGCTTCAATCAGCCGATCGACGATTTCATGCCGGCTCAACCCGGTTTGCGAGCGCAGCGGGTCCACGCGTTTGATGGCGGATTTCACGGCCTTGTCCGACATCTTCTCCTGCGAAACCCGCAGTACGCGGGACATGGCGACCGCATCGATGTCGTAGGCCATGGTCACGTGATGCAGCACGGCACCTGGCCCTTTCCCGATCGGCGGGAACCGTCGCTGGGCGGCCCCTGCGATCTTCCCCGCGCTTGACGAGATGTCGTTGATTGAGCTGAACGAAGCCTCGATGCCCAAATCGCGCAGGGCATCAATCAGCCATTGGTCGCACAGCCGATAGGATTCCTCGATGTCCATGCCGGCGACGAAATCACGCGGGGCATACAAGGAGTAGGTGATGGTGTTGCCCGGTTCGATGAACATGGCTCCCCCGCCCGTGCAACGACGGACGACGGTGAACCCGGACTGCTGCGCCTGGTCAAGGTTCACTTCGTCTTCGAGCGACTGGAATCTGCCGATGACGACTGCGGGCGCGGCCCACTCCCAAAAGCGCAAGGTAGGCGGCATCTTACCGGCGGCGACACGCTCAGCAAGGCGGATATCGATGTCCATTTGCTCCTGGGGCATGCGGGGAGTGTCGTGGATGACTTCCGGTTTCAGCGCCTGCCAGCGGGCTCGACGACGTCGTTCCGCCTTCCGTTCGGCTTGTTCAAGGGTGCGATGCGCTTGGCTGGATATCGTGGCCGCGTGGCTGCGTGACGATGCGGTATCGCGTATTGCTGTGGAGTGCAGTACCGCACCGCCGTTGCCGACCGCCCGATGGAATGCGATGAGGAACGCGTCGGCATCGGCACCAATCAACTGGACGTGCGGATGGGCGGAGAATACGGCGTTGAGATCGTCCCCGTGCCGCAACGCATCCGCGAGCGCGCCCAACACGACCTGTTGCTCGGATTCCTCACCTTCCATGAAGAAATCGCCGTCAATGCTGCATGAGGTGATGAAGCCAGCGGGGTCACACGCCACCGTGACCCCGACAAGCTTGCCGCCTGGAGTTTTATATTCACCGCGCATAGGGCAGATCCTCAGTCCTGAAGCTCGTACCCCTTGCCGTCCTTATGCCATTCGCTACCTGTAGACGACGTCAGGATGAGAATGCCCTCAATCAGCCCCCAGATACCTGCGATAACAGGACCAATGAGCACAATCCAGCCGATGAGCGTCAACAACAGCTGAGCCACCGCCTTGCCGGTGTTGCCGAGGTAGAAATTATGCACCCCGAGAGAGCCGAAGAGGATACCCAGCAGACCGGCTGCGATTTTTGATTTCTGGCCGACGTATCCGTACCCGCCGTAGTTCGCCGGCGGATAGGGGTAGCCTTGCGCAGCTTGATACGGCTGCTCGTACGACTGCTGATACTGCTGGCCGTAGGGCTGCTGCTGATACTGGTAGCCCTCGCCCATCGCCACTCCGGCCGCCGGGTAAGCTGCCGACGCTGCAGGCTGCTCGTACTGCTGCTGCGGAGATGCGTACTGGTATCCCTCTTGATATTGGGTGGTTGGGGTGTTGCCTTGACCATAGGTGTATTCCTGCGATGCCGGCTGGGAATACTGTGCATCCCCGGGCTGATCCGACTGGGACTGACCGTACTGACCGTACCGACCGGGCGCGGGCTGCGGTTGCGCGGATGACTGCTGATTGTACTGCTGCTCGTACGATGACTGCTGGTTATACGCAGGCTGCCCAAACTGCTGCGGCTGGGCGGACTGCTGCCCGTACTCCTGACCGTATTGGGGTTGCGGAGTTTCCGATTGCGGTTCCGGAGCAGCCTGCGCGGACTGCTCGTACTTTGACTGCTGCGATGCAGCCGGCGCGTACTGGGACTGCTGCGGCGCTTCCTGACCTGTGATGTCGGAATTCTGGCTGTTCTGGTTATTTTCTTCCATACCGTCAGTATCGCATGACCCATGCCTTTGCTGATGCCGAAGCCACCGCCCATGGACATCCAGCGTCTGCAATGCGAAACCCACCGAAACCACACCCCCGTGGACGTTCAATCACAAGCAGGACCGCCAAACTCGGTGTACTTCACGTCACGCCACGCATGCCCCGACATACGCAACCCGCCAGAACCCCACCGAACCCGCAGCCAACGACAACAACCGTCCCCGCACGCATGCCCCGACATACGCAACCCGACACATCAAGTACAATCCGCCACCCCGCGTGCCATCGCGTGCAAACCCCGCACTCATCCACCCAACTCACAGAATCTTAACAGTGGACATGGGGGTGATTACGATACAGAAAATAAACCGCCCTGCATCCCCGTGCTGTTGTTGACTTCTTCCGTTGCACAGGATTGCAGGGCGGCGCTCACACGCTTGTGGCGTGAGAGGTATCAGATGCGCGCCAAGATGTCGCGTCCCACTTCTTCGGTGGTGCGCTTGGTCGACCCGAGTTCGGCGATATCCGCTTCGACCGCACGGTCGATTTTCGCGGCGGCCTCGTCGAATCCGAGATGGCGCAGGAGCATCGCGCTCGATAGCACGGCGGCCGTCGGGTTGGCGATCCCCTTGCCCGCGATATCCGGTGCCGACCCATGGATTGGCTCGAACATCGAGGGGTATTCGTTGGAAGCATTGATGTTGCCGGAGGCGGAGTATCCGACGCCGCCGACCACGGCACCCGCCTCATCGGTGAGGATGTCGCCGAAGAGGTTGTCGGTGAGGATTACGTCGAAGCGCGAGGGGTTCGACACGAGGAAAATCGTGGTCGCGTCGATATGCAGGTAGTCGTGCGTGACCTGCGGGAATTCCTCGCCGACCTTGTCGACGATCCGTTGCCACATGTCGCCCGCGTTGACGAGCACGTTCTTCTTGTGCACGAGCGTGACATGCTTCTTGCGCTTCATGGCGAGCTGGAAGGCGTAACGGACCACGCGCTCGACACCAAACGCCGTGTTGATGGACACCTCGGTGGCCACTTCGTTCGGCGTGCCGCGACGGACTGCGCCGCCGGCACCGCAGTACAGGCCTTCGGTTCCTTCGCGCACGACGACGAAGTCGATGTCGCCCGGGTTGGCGAGCGGCGAAGTGACGCCGCGGTACAGCTTGGACGGGCGCAGGTTGATGTACTGGTCAAGCGAGAAACGCAGCTTGAGCAGCAGGCCACGCTCGAGGATGCCCGCCTTGATGCGCGGGTCGCCTACTGCACCGAGCAGAATCGCGTCGGTGCCCTTGATGCGTTCGAGATCCTCGTCCGGCAGAATCGCGCCGTCGCGCAGGTAGCGTTCCGCACCGAGATCAAAGTTTTCGTAAGTAAACGACGCCACGCCGTCAGCCGCTTTTTCGAGCGCGGCCTGGGCGACAGGGGTGACTTCCTTGCCGATGCCATCGCCCGGGATGACGGCAATCCGATATGTCTTGGTTGTGCTCATGTTCGCGACAATAGTCGGTTCACCCGCGGCCGAGACACGCGTATTCCGTCAGTTGGACACCAGTCCGAATGATGGAATTACGTCCGCATTTCGGCCAAATTCATGGGTTTTCGGCATGATTGTCCACAAGCCCGCTATCGGCTGGCGAGTGCCCCGGACACCGACGCCCGGCCAAAGACACCCGCCCGATGCCCGGTCAAAGCGCCTGTCCAAGGGCGCACACCCCAAGACGCCCGGCCAAAGACACCCGGCTAATGCGCACGCCCAAATAATCCCTATCTCGTGATGCCCATAGTCGCCAGGCACCACGCGTTCTCGTACGAAATCTCGCGCCACTGACGGTACCTGCCGGACGTACCGCCATGTCCCGCTTCGGTTTCGATCTTCTCGACGGCATCCACGCCAGCCGCCTGCAAGCGAGCCACCCATTTGAGCGGTTCGACGACAAGCACGCGCGTATCGTTCATTGACGTGGTCACGAAAATCTTCGGGAAGGCGCGCGCCCGCGGGTCTCCCGGTTCGGGAGCGTTTTCATACGGTGAATACGATTTCATGTACTCGTACACCGCGCGGTCGTGCAGCGGATCGCCCCACTCGTCCCATTCCGTCACCGTCAACGGCAGCGATGGATCAAGAATCGAGGTCAGCGCATCCACGAACGGCACGTCCGCCTCGATGCCCGCGTAACATTCCGGAGCCATATTCGCGATCGCGCCCATGAGCAGGCCGCCCGCCGAGCCGCCTTCCGCAACCGTACGCGCCGGTGAGGCGAGTCCCATGCGTTGCAGCTCCCGTGTCGCATCGACGAAATCCTCGAAGGTGTGCTTCTTGTTGAGCCGCCGCCCCTGCTCATACCAAGCACGACCCATTTCCCCGCCGCCACGAACGTGCACGCACGCGTACAGCACGCCGCGATCGAGCAGACTGAGCCGGGCAACCGAGAATCCGGGGTCGGAACTGACTTCATACGCCCCGTACCCGAGGATGAACATCGGGGATGACCCGTCAGCACGAATGCCATAGCATGCCGACTCGCCGGGTTGCGCAGACAGTTTGTCGCGACGCCACACCAGCGACACGGGGATTGATTCGCCGTCACGTGCGCGCACCCAGATGCGACGTTCGGCGTACCGGTGGGCATCGAAATCGCCAAGTACGCGGGCCGTTTTGAGCAGCGTGTCCGCGCCCGTGGTCGGATCAACCTCATGCAGTTCGCCGGGTCGGGTGTAGCTGCCGAAGGAGTAGCGCATGCGCGGAGCGTCATAGGACGGATTGCCGGCGGCCCCGATGGAATACAGCCGCCCGTCGCTACCGCGGTCGTTGGTATCGTCGCTCACATCATCGTTCGTACTAGTGCCATTTTTGCCACCATCGTTCGCGCCATCGTTCGTACCATCTGCGCAACTATCGCCGGCACCTGCTTCCGTCAGCGGCGGCGGGACCAATTCGCGGAATCGCCAAGGACGCCCCGCAAGAAAGTCTTGGGCGGCATCGGTTTTCGCCATCACGGCGAGATGCGGCAGACTATCCGCGCGATACGACAGGGCAACGAAATGCCGATGCAATGCGATCCCGTCGATGGACAACCCACGCGTACCCTGCAAAATCGCTGGGTTGCGCGGATCATGATATGGCGTGCCGACCGGCATGTCGGACGCACCGGCGAGCGCCACATCCCCCTGTTCGCAACCATACGGCGACCCGGCCGCCACGCACACGCCTTCGCCGAGCCGGTACGGCGGCTTATGTGATCGCATATCGATCACATCAATCTCAAAATTCGGATTCGTCGCGTTATGGTCCACAACGGCGACCGGAATGTCTTCACCATGTTCGCCGGCGCCCTCGAAACACGCGAAACTCACGTCATACTCAATACCCTCACGGCGCGGGATGAACGAGGTGAACTCCCCCGTCGGATCGCTTGCGGGGAGCATGAGCACTTCACTGGTGGTCTTGGACCCGGTGCAGATGACCACATGCCGTTCGTCGAAGCTCAGGCCGACGCCCACCCAGAAGCGCTCGTCCTGCTCGCGGAACACTTCGACGTCGTCGTCAACCGGCGTGCCGACGCGGTGCCGGAACACCGCGTATGGACGCCATGCGTCGTCAAGCACGGTGTAGAACACCCATGCGCCGTCGGCCGTGAAGCACGCCCCCGCAATGCCTTTGAGTACCTCTGGCAATTCACTGCCGTCATTCAAGTCGCGAATTCGGAAGTCGTAGCGTTCGTCGCCTGCAGTATCGACGCCGTAGAGCAGCCAGCGGCCGTCATGGCTCACGTCCATGCCGCCGATGCGGAAGAATTCATGGCCCTGTGATTCTTTGTTCGCGTCGAAATACACCTGTTCCCCGGGCATGGAACCCGGTTCGGCCTCACGGTCGATATGTGGCGGATCCCAATCATCCTCACCACGCACGGGAATGCGGCAGGATGCGGCGTATTGGCTGCCTTCCCGGGTCCGGGAAAAATACCAGTAGTCGTTCACTCGCGTGGGGACTGACATGTCGGTTTCCTGAACATGCGAGGTGAATTCCTTGAATAGGGTTTCGCGCAGATGGTGCAGCGGAGCCATCCGGCGTTCGCAGTAGGCGTTTTGCGCGGCGACGTAAGCGGCGAGTTCCGGAGAATCCTTGTCGCGCATCCACTCATACGGATCGTCGAACACATCCCCGTGTTCAATCCGCCGGTGGGGCTCCTGCTTGGCGTACGGCGGGTTGTCGCCGGAGCCCAAGCCTGAACCGGACAAGCCTGAATCGGATTGCGAGCCCTTGCCGCAAAGCCCTTGCGGACGGTCGTCATTGCGCTGTTCGTCACTCATAGGCACCATCGTAAAACAAGCCCGGGGACGGTCCGATGACGGCGAGTTCACGCATGTCGCCCGCCGTTCTCCGTTGAGTCACCCCGCCTCTCGAAGTTGCGTGCATCGCGCGTCGAGCATCGCTTCGAACGAAACCTAAGCGAACTGCCGTAGGTAAGGCAGCATTGTCTTCATGAGATTGGCGCCGGTCGTACCCGTGAACACCGGCACGTCCGTGACCGGCGAAGGCTGCGACTGTGTCATGCCACGAACCGGGCCGAGCGGCGAGGATTCCCGCGGGCTCAACTGCCGAATCCCAATGGCGAGGACACGCCCCGGATATCGTTTCGCTATGGTCGCATACGTGGTCGGATCCTTCTGCCCGTCATCGCCGATCAGAATGAACTTCATGTCCGGAAAATCGCCCATCAGCTGCTCGGCATACTCCAGCTTGTGCTGTACACCCGAAGGAATGAAGGTCTTCGGCCTGGGATCGAGGTCCCGCAACAGCAGAGGGCCGGCCGGGAAGCCGTAGTTCTCAATGAAATGGCGGATTGAGCTTTCCACATTCCACGGCGAGGTGGACAGGTAGAAGAACGGCGCGTCCGGGAAAATATCCGCGATCCGGTTGAACAGCACCGCCATACCTGGGACGGACGCTCGCTTCTGCGGATTGAGCAGCAGCAGATTGTATGCGGCCTTCCACAAGGTGGGCGCCTGAGTGATCATGATGGTGTCATCCACATCAGATATCACACCGACACGCGTGCCCGGCGCGATGGTGAACAGATTGGAATCGACCGCGTGACGGCCCTCGACCTGATAGGACACGTGATGGATTCCGGGTTCGAGTGCCCGGTCGGCGACCAGATCCAGATATCCAGCGGAATCAGAGACCGCATAGTCGATGCTGCGCTCGCGGAATCTGTCGACGCGGTCGTAGACTTCGCTTGTGCCGACCTGTACGGTTTCCACCGGAACACCGTCGATGGACAGCTTCACTTTGACTTTGGGCGCGGGAACCGCCAGCATGCCGCGCCATCCGCGCATCAATGCGCCCGGTTGACGGCGGAGCGGCTCGTACACGGTCCGGCAGATCAACCGCGAGAAATTGCTGGTGCCGTATCCAACATACGGCTCGACCTGTTGCCGCCAATTCAGATTGGTCACGATTGTCGTGGAAATCTTCGCCCATAGGCTGAACACGCCGGTAACGATGCGGCGGAAAATCCTCACAGGAAGAGGCTTGACGTCGATTTGCTCATGTTTGGAGGCAGCATCGAAGGTGGTGACGACACGACGCGCCGGAATCGGCACAGTCGCCATGTCATCCTCATTCCGTTTGTGAGGGAATTGTGTAATGCTGCTCATGCCCCCATCATACGGTGGGGTGTTGAAGAACGGATGACGAGGGAACGTGAGTTCCGGAAGAATTCAGGGCCGGCTCAGGGACATCCCGGATGGACATATCCGATGCGGACGACCCTCTCTGGCCAATCTTCTGCTTCTGTCGACGCTGACGGGTGTCTCAGCGTCGACAGAAGCAGGGACGCAACCGGACAGAGCTGTACGCGCCGTTCGTATTCTCGGTGAAGCCAGTGTCTCAGCCTCTGCCGAGGCGGGGACGCGACTGGACACGCTTCACGCCGCGCAGAAGGACGGGTGCCACAGCACCGGCAGAAGCTTCCGGCACGAGTTACAGCCGGCGAAGCATCGCCGCATACTGCTCGGCGGACAGCAGATCCGGCTCGTCGTCATCGAGTGCGATCTTAAGAATCCAGCCCTCGCCGTACGGGTCGCCGTTGATGATGCTCGGATCGTCCGCGGCCTCACGGTTCACGTACCGCACCGTGCCAGCGACCGGGCTGACCAAGGGTTCGACGGCCTTCGACGATTCCAACTCAACGATCTCATCGCCCGCCTCGACGCGAGTGCCTACCTCCGGCAGGTCGACGAAAACCAAGTCGCCCAACTGGTTGGCCGCGTATTCGGTGATGCCGATCACCGCGGGGTCCACACTGGCGTCAACCCACACATGCTCGTCGGAATATTCCAGATGATCCGGGACTTCGAGATTCGGGCGATCATCTTCCTGTTCGTTATTGCTCATGATGTCAGCCTATCGCATAAAGTCAACCGCCGCGCAAAAATCGCGACACCGCAGCCGCAACCTACCCGGTCGGCACCCCACAACACTCGCATATCACAAACTGTCTACGCAAACCGAACACTCAGCGTAAACAGTTTGTGAGGTGAGAACAGCCGCAGCCGGTCTGACGACTCAGCGCACCGGGGCAGTCGGTTGGGCACCGACCACCTGAACGAGCGTGCCATCCGGGCAGTTATCATAAATCCACTTGGCGTCAGCTTCGTTCATGTTGACACAGCCGTGGGAACCATGACCGGTCGGATCCCCAGATGCGATACCAGCCGCGTTCCAGTTTGCGGTATGGAAACCTTGGCCGCCATTGAAGTAGCTGACCCATTTCACACCCGGGCTCAGGTATTGTGAACCGTCATCATTGGTGCCGCGCATGTCCTGCACCTGGTATTTCAGGTAGATGAAATAGTTGCCAGGTGTTGTCTCGTGCTTTCCGGTCTTGCCGGTGCACACGTTGAAGGTCTGGACGACCTGGTCATTGTTGTACACGGTGGCTGTCTGCTTCGAACGGTCGACCACGATCTTCCACGTGACGGTCTGCTGTTCGGTGTCGAACTTCGTGACATCGCTGGCAACTGTCAGCGTCGCCGAACGATTCGCACTCAACGCGCTGTACACCTGATCGGCGACCGTAGCGGTGTCCTTGATCGTCACACCGTTCATGCCCTTGGTTTTCGTCATGATGACGTTGCCGGACGTGTCCACCAAATCGACCTGATTGGTCTTCGTCTGGTTGAGGTGATTGCCCAACTCGCCATTCATGTAGTCACTGATTGCCTGCTTGTTATAGGACACCGCGATGGTGCCCTTCGCCGGGTCAGCTGTCGTAACGGTCCACGAAGCGATGGTTGCCGCCGGAATCTTGTATGTCGTGGCATCGCCGTTGTTGATGGTGATGCTCAGCCCAAGGCCGGCGTTCGCCTGATCGGCGGCGGTGGTCGCAGCCGCCTCGCTGATCGGCATGTCGGTCTGCGTGTAGGTGATGCTCGCGGTTCGCGTGGTTCCCGGGGTGTCTAGCGCCTGATCTATTGCCTTGACCACGCTGTCCGTCACAGGCGCCTGCCCGCCTCGCCCCACGGTCACTGTGAATTTCTGCGACGTCTGATCATAGGCAATGGTGGATGCGATGGCCTGGCTGTCGTTCGGAATGAGCTTGCCAGTCAGGTATTGGCTGAGCGCAAGCTTGTCGGCGGTTGCGGAGAGCTTGACATTCTGCTTGCTGAACGGGTTGATGCGCACGAACGGATTGCTGTCTTTCGCGGCGATCAGCGCGGATACCGTTTGCTTCTGGTTGACATTGACGCCGAGATCCTTGAGGCTTGCGGTGACCGCATTACCCTGCGAGTCGGTGACAGTGATTTTCGTGTTTTCCACCGCGGATTTGACCGTGGCAGCCAGCTGCTCACTATTCTGCCCTGCCACCGATGCACCGGCGAACATGACTCCCGGCGCGGCTTTGTCCTGATAGTACCAACGTGCCGTAAAGAAGCCGGCGACCGCCGCGACGGCAAGCACTGCGAGCACAATCAGCAGGATTCTCAGCCACGGGCGCTTATGCGGCGGGCGTAACGCAGTGGCCATCTCATCGTCTGCATTGCCGTTTCCGGCGTCGGAGATGGCATACAGCGGAATCTCCATGCCCGAGAGCGTGTCATCGTTCACGTCGGCAGCATCTGCAGCGTCGGCAGCCAGATTGGTTTTCCAGATGTCCCCCGGGACATCAGGCTGCACCGGCACGCGCGTATTTCGCGGCATATCGGGACCCCCAACTCCGTATCGTGGCACGGAACCGTCAAAAGTGTTCGTCACGTTGATGCCTTTCCTATCCATTCCTGTCTGACTTTAGCCGCATCACATGACCAGTTCAGGGCGCACAGGCTTCGGAAGCGATGTCATGTGTCGAACATCACATCCGGCACGCCGACAGCGATGCGGCGCGGCTTATACGGCACAACCTATGCGGCGCAGCCCACGACCTGTGCGTCACCACCGCGCTTTGACACATAGCCGCGCTCAGACGCATAGCCTCACAGGTACCCATCCGCACAGCGAACTTGTTTCACAGCTCGTGCCCAAGCCACTCCTCGATCATGTAGCGCGCGATGGCGGCTTTGACCGGAGGCGTGACTTCGCCGGATGCGATCGCCTGCTCATATTCGTCGCGGGTGAACCAGCGCGCGTCCCCGGTTTCCTCGCCGTCCACGCGGATATCCGTGCTCAGCGCCCTCGCCTTGAACGCGACCATCAGGGATGCCGGGAACGGCCACGGCTGGGAACCGAGATATTTCACCTCGCCCAGTTCGATGCCGGTCTCCTCGCGGGTTTCCCTACGACAGGCGTGCTCAAGGTTCTCCCCGGCTTCCACGAATCCGGCGGACACTGAGTACATGGTCTCGGTCTGCCACGCGCGATTATGTTGCAGCAGCAAGCGGTCCTGCGAATCCACGACGGAGACGATGACGGCAGGCTCGATGCGAGGGAACAGCAGTCTGTTGCCGTCCGCCGCGTTCGTGCAGCGCTGTGCCCAACCGCCCAGCGCTGGTTTGACCTCGGCCCCGCACGTCGGGCAGTGCCGTTGCCGCATATGCCACACGCTCAACGAGGCTGCCGTGGTGGCCTGCCCCGCCTCACGTGCCGAGGCATGCGGCGCGAATCCTCGCAAATCGACCCAATCGAAGCGTTTCGCTGCCTGTTCGAGCGCCGACGGAACTGCGCGCGGCTTGCGAGAAGCGGCATCCCCGGTCGTAGCGCCGAATGCGTCGTCGGCCCCCTCATATGCGGAATCCGGCACGCGGTCGTCGAGGTTGTTGTCATGAAGCCCCGGCAAGCGCGTCACGTCTACCGCCACAACCTGTTCCGCGCGAGCGCCGCCGTAGGAGCCGAGGAACATCGGAACGGCCTGCGGGTGCGAGGCGAGTTCCGGAAGCACATAGGCTCCGGGGAGCGTCGCCAAACGCAGCTTGACATTGTCATAATCGACCAAATCGCCTTGCCCCTTGGGTACGGCGACTTTGCCGCCATCGACGAGCATGACCGTGCACACCGGCGATGACAGTACTGACGTGAACAGGTCCGGGTCGTTCCTGCGATCCACCTGATAATCGATATCCCCTTGTGCCAGAGGCAGGAACGGCAGGGCTTGCGTGAGTGCAAGCGGTGAAAACATGCTCATTGTCGGTTGTCCTCGATTCGTTCATTGTGGCCGTTACATCCATCACGACCGATACTTCCAATAATCCCCGTCATGATCGTTTTCTCATTTTCGCGATATCCCAGAGCGGTGTCAGGGACGCTCGGAGCACTCAAGCCGCTGAACACGCGACATCAGATTGACTAACGCCTCGGCGACGACGGCAGGATGCTCGACAGCGCTGAAATGCCCACAATCGGGGATTTCCGTAAACGAGACCTCCGTGCCGGTCATCGCCGCGGCGAGCGCCCGCATCTGTTCCGGCGGACTGGACGGATCACATTCCCCGCTGACGACGGCAGCCGGGGCATGTACCGCGGCGAGCTGGCCACCCAAATCCGGCCGTCCTGCCGCCATGCGCTGCCGCCAAGCGATGCCTTCCGGGCTTTGGGCCTGAATCCAGGCGGTCATCTGCTTGATGAAGGCGTCGGAACGTTTGATGCTCGAATCGCCGTCCTGGGGCTGGGCGAAATGCATGACCGGCTCAATTGTGTGCTCATGCTCGCACTCGTCGGCGATGCGAAGCCTGTTCGCGCGTGCGGTATCGTCGTCCGCGGATGCTTTGGTATCACACATGGCGAGCCCCGCAATCAGGTCAGGGTGGCGTCGTTGCATGTCCATGACCACATAGCCGCCCATGGACAGGCCGACCCATACGGCCTTACGGTATCCCGCACGCCGCAACAGGGACGCGTAGGCATCGGTCATCAGGTCGAGCGCGTCCGTGTATGCGCCGTCTGCGGCGATGCGGCCGCTGTCTGCGACGGCGGGAATCGGACCGTTCCCAGCCCCCGGCATGTCAGGCGCCCACAGGGCGAAGGTGTCCAGCCCTTGCGCGTTCGCAAGCTTGATGATCTGGGCCGCGCAAGCGTCCCACATATGGTGGTCGACCGGGAAGGCATGCACCAGAATCATCGGCGTGGCCGAGCCGTCGCGATACACCGTGTTGTTGAGCGCGAATGGATGATGATGTTCGGCAACGGCAGCCGACACACCGGGAGTAGCGGCGGTTTGCGCGGGTTCGGGTGTTTCGGGTGCCGGTGCTGCGCCGGTTGCCGTAGTTGCGCCGCTTGCCGGAGTTGCGACTGCTGCGCCAGTCGCAGTAGTCGCGCTAGTTGCCGCGATTGTCCCGACTTCACCGGAAATATCGCCATGCCCAGTATTACGTTGTTCTGTCATTGCTGTCCTTCGTTCCTTCCTTCATCCTGACCTGTGTTGACTGAAATGTGGCTGGTATACGGCCAGTAGGTGATTGACATCCAGCTGTGTGTCCCACACCAGCGAATCGCCCCGCATCACATCAAACTGCGTTCAACGATGGTCCCAAGTATCAGCAAATTGACCGCCCGACCGTTCCGATTCTTGTTTTCCGTGAGCTTGACTCATAGATTTCATGCGATCCGCACGCGCCTGACGTTGTCATAACGCGGCCGGATCAATGGTTCCGGTGTTGTTGTCGCCGCATTCGTCGCCATTCCTCAACTCTCGTCTCGGCAGCTTGACATCGTGCGGTCCACACAAATCAAGCTCCGGCCCAGGCAAGGGCACGACGGACGATTTCACCATACCCGTTGGCCATCTGATCGATGCACTCGGTCAGCTGCTCGCCTTGTGCATCACACCATTCCACGTCGAGCGTCTCATCCTGTGGCTTGCAATCGCCCGGAATCGACACCACATAGCACAGGGCGATTGCGTGCTGGCGAGGGTCGTAAAACGGTGAAATACCAGGGGTTGGGAAGAATTCGGCCACAGTGAACGGCTGCAGGCTCTGCGGTAGGGTCGGCAGCGCGATATCGCCGAGATCCTTGGAGATATTGCGGGCGATGGCTTCGCGCACGGATTCGTGATACAGCACTCGCCCGGCAATCAACGTGCGCTCAACCGACCCGTCCTCGCTGACGCACAGGAGGGAGCCGACCTTGCTGATTCGGCCGAAATCATCAACGCGCACCGGCACAACGACAACGTACGGCATCGGGGTTTCACGGCGGATCCGGGTGATTTCGCCCGAGTCAAGCCATCCCGGAGGGTTGCCGTGGCCTGATCCGCGGATGAAATCCTCCGGCGTGATATGGTCGAACTCGCCTCTGCGGCGATTCGCATCGTAGTCGCCCTCGTCGGGCACCTCGTCATTCAGCACTGGCATGGTTCCATTATTGCCCAACCCCAAGAATCCTGGCGGCGTGTTCGCCAGCAGGTGCGGACCGCGGGGTCGCAAGCAGGTGACAACGGAATGTCGCAGTGCCGTGACTGCCGTGATTGTGCGTGCGCGCGGCCGCCGCCAGTGTGTGAGCGAATCCTCACACAACGGCCGCCCGGCACCACCAA
This sequence comes from Bifidobacterium sp. LCP19S3_E9, assembly GCF_052121135.1. Lineage (NCBI taxonomy): Bacteria > Bacillati > Actinomycetota > Actinomycetes > Bifidobacteriales > Bifidobacteriaceae > Bifidobacterium > Bifidobacterium sp. LCP19S3_E9. The sequence continues at coordinate 154,962 of NZ_JBQKEV010000005.1, forward strand.
ACCCACCAAACCACCCCACCAACCCGCCGACGTGCGAGCCAATCCTCACACAACGCCGCAGCCGCCTGCCCATGGTGCGCAACCCCATGCCAGCATCCGGACCATCTGCGGTTCGGCTATCGGCGGTTCGGCTATCGGCGGACAGCGCTAGACTTTCAGGCACGGTGTGAGATGCTGGGAACCACGCAAAACCCAACACCGCGACAGTCCGAGTCCCGCGGCAGTCGCCCCGGTAAACAGAAAATCCGGGAAGACAGGGAAGACCGGAAATCCGGAAAGTAAGGAGCCCAACATGGCAACCACCGCCGTCACTACGCAGACGTTTGAGAAGACCATCACCGACAACGACCTGGTATTCGTTGACTTCTGGGCCACTTGGTGTGGCCCGTGCAAGGCGTTCGGTCCGGTGTTCGAAAAGGCAAGCGAAGAGCATCCCGACATCACCTTCGCGAAGGTCGACATCGATCAGAATCAGGAACTCGCCGCCGCGGCCCAAATCCAGGCCGTGCCCACGCTGATGGTTGTCAAGGGCGGCAAGGTCATTTTCAAGCAGGCAGGCGCTCTACGCGGCTCCGATCTGGAGAACCTCATCGGACAGGCCAAGGCCTATCAAAGCGGCGATCAGGCCTGACCTGATTCGTTGCGCAATAATCTTTCCAACAAAGACAAATCAAGCATCAACAGGACCGCACAGCCGACACACCGTGCGGTCCTGTTGTTTTCGACGGGGGATTTACACGCAGATCCAAGCGCGCAAACAACCACCATCGAAGCCGCCCATCCGCCGACATCGAACAAACTACGCAACCGCTACACCGACCCATCAAACGTGGCCCATGAATATTACGGATTCCGCGGATTACTCAGCGAGCGAACACGCACGACGCGCCACGTCTCCGCACAGGAACACACCCGGCGCACGCGGGCTGTCGGACACCTACTGACACTCCGAACGCCAGTAGGTGTCCGGCTATACGCAAGGGCTGAATTCCGGGCCGCACGCACCCGACCGCAATCGGCAATCCGCTTGTCCGGAATTTGCCGTTTCACATCAGCGCGGTAGTATAGAGGAGATGTGCAACCCGACGGCGGCAGCGTTGAGCAGTCGGCGACGTGGGGTTATGCAGTTGATAACCCCGGCACATGGCATCTGTAGGTCGAGCAAGGAGCGACATGGCTAACCACCGTAAGAAAGTGTCCACCCTCAGGTCGCTGAGTAAGCGTCAGCGAATCAAGGTCATGGCGGTAATCGCCGCAGTGGGCGTTCTTGTGGGGACGGGCGTCGTGTCACGCAACTACTACGCCGCCGAACATCACCAGTCCACGGTGACCTCCTATTCGGCAACTGAAACGAACGCCGATGAAGTCTCCCGCGGTACCACGCGTAGCAGCCTCAAGGGCGCTGACGCCGACACCTCGTACATCACGGTGAAGATCAACGGCAAGTCCCGCGTGGTGCTCGGCAAGGGCTTCACGAATGTCAAGTCCGTTCTTGAAGCGGGCAATATCACACTTGAGCCGAACGACACCGTCTCCCCCTCGCTGACCACCAAGGTCACCGAATCCACGGTCATCTCCATCGAGCGTTCCGGCGCTGATCTCGAAACATCCGATGACGCGATTGCATTCAACGTCGTGCGCAAGGAAACCGCGGACTTGCCGAAGGGCACCGAAAAGGTCGAAACCGAAGGCAAGGACGGCGTCATGGAGACCACAAGCCTCGTGCAGCGCGCAGGCGGCAAGGTTGTCTCTTCCAACGTGTTCGCGTCGTATGTGAAAACCGCTCCTGTTGACAAGGTGATTCTTGTGGGCACGGGTACCACGAAGAAGGCGAGCTCCAACCCGACGAGCACCGACATCGGCACGACCACCCCGGTGGGCGAGATGCAGCAGTGGGCGCATGACTATCTCATCGCCAACGGCGGCAGCGAAGCCGATTTCACGGCGACCGTGTACATCATCACGCACGAATCCGGTTGGCGTGTAAACGCCACTAACGCAAGCTCCGGCGCGTACGGCCTGCCGCAGGCGCTCCCCGGCAGCAAGATGGCCTCCGCGGGCGCCGACTGGGCGACCAACTACCAGACGCAGCTCCGTTGGTTCTGGGGGTATTGCAACTCCCGCTATGGCTCGGTACAGGGGGCTTATAGCCACTGGCTGAGCGCGCACAGCTACTGATCGCTGCTGTTGATTGACAGCTGTTTTTCTCACAAACTGGCTACGCTGAGACCTCGCTCAGCGTAGCCAGTTTGTGTTGCTGGGTGTAGTGCCCTTCTCAGTCACAGGGAATAACGGTTACATGACAGCACGCACGTTGTCAGTAAGACCAAATGATAATCGCGCATGACTCCATCGCGCGAGTCACGTTGTTCATGGATTACTCTCATTGAACTCAATGCCAATCCTTCGCGATGATTCCGCTTACCATCAGCTGGATGCCGCCATTTCATCTCGAACCAGTGATTTCCGCGATTACGTGTGTTGTCAATAGAGATGTTCCACCCCCGACATGGGCGGGCGTGCGCGTGCCGTCCATGGCTTTCAGGTCGCTGTTCGTTCCAACCCCCGACATGGGCGGGTGATCGATTCCACGGACCAATGCCGGAATCGACCGGTGAAAACCGAACCAGTCCATGTCTGCCACCTACCACGTATCGCATGTAAGGTGCATAGGGCTCAAGAACCTTGGAATAGCAGCAATCCTAGCCGTGTGCTCAATCACTGCAGTCATAAGCCGGCCTCAGATTACGGACTGAATCTGAGATCGAGTATGGAAATCATATTCAGTCCGTCGGTGGCAGTTGCCACGGGTCATTCCCAAGTCATTCCGTGCCGATGACCAATCTCACAATCAAGGAATACCAACAATCGGCAATCCGGTGCATCTGGATGATATCCGCTCCCAGGCACGTCGGCACGGACTATTTCAAGGATTGCCCCGCAATATCGGATTTGGTCCGAGCCTCGCACCTGCACATACCGCGGTCACTCTCGCAGTGCAACCGAAATCCGAAGAATACCAACAGACCTATTCTGTCTGCCATCAGCTGAGCCGATGTAGTCACCCACCTTCAGTGACTGAATGCGAAATCTATTCCCTAACTTGATTCCAATCCACGAATATCCATCCTGCATCTGCCATCTCGCAAGACCACACCTCGCCTACCTCATAGCCTTCACACCGTCATGCTCTGAAGGGCGTCTGATCGAGGTCTCATCCCGGAATCAACCACCGATTCCCGATCCGGTCCAAGCCCCTCGCGCAGACAGACCCCGGCCACTCTCACAGTTATACCGAAATCCGCAGAATACCAACAATTCATAATCATCACTCCCTCAGCACTCATACGCCGTATATCCCGTTCTTAGGCTCAAATCCTAAATCAATCATGAATATCGGATGCAGTCCAACACACATGGGCCCCGCTCAACCACCGTTTCACCCCATCAGATACCTGCAAGGCAGCGGTATTCGCCCTCTTGCTTGCATGCATACCCGATGCCTGCACAGTATCCATTCCCTGCAATGAATCCAATCTCGTCGTTGAATCTCCGATTCAGTCCATCGTCCGATATCATGCGCCCGAGTTACTCCTGTCAGCACAGCGTATCCGTAATCGACCTCAAGAATCACTGATGACAACTCACCATCATCTTCTGACCACATTGTTCGAGCGGAATCGTTTTCCCACTGCCCATCACATATCGTCGAACCATGAGCGGTCCATCACCCAACCCAGACGAACTGTACAAGCCAATCACAGCGAAAACGCTATCGGAACGACAACAGCAAGCGTTACGGACTTGCCTGAGCGTGCGCTTCAAAGGGGTGGTTTCGCACACCACTGCCCTTGATCTATTGCGTGTCGAACGTCCAGAACGGCTACTCAACGATCATCAGCTTCATATCACCGTAAGCAAACGCCATTTGCGTCGTCAGCAATTCGGTCCGGACAGTCCGGATATTGCGATGCACCAGTGGAAAGACCTGACTGCAGAACATACCATTATGCTGTCCGCCGGATTGCGGGTGTTATCACCTGAAGCGACATGGGGATTGCTGGCACCGGGCTTGCGAATCGATGAACTCACCGAAGTCGCCGAGTCGCTTATCAGGCATGGGCATGCGACGGAAGCCTCACTCGAAGAATTCCTCACATCACAGCGTTTCCCGGGCAAAGCCAAATGCCGTGCCTCGCTCGCACTGGTCGTCACCGGAAGTGATTCACCAAAGGAGACCCAGCTGCGGTTATGCCTGTATTCATACGGACTGGACCGATTCGAAGTGAATTATCGGGTTCCGGATATCCTTTCCGATCAGGGAGGAGATATCACGCTTGATCTCGCTGATTGCGAACTGAAAATCGGCATCGAATACGCAGGCGACCAACATCGGACTGAACAACGTCAATGGCGTAGGGATCTGCAGAAGCACCGTCTTCTCGAATCCATGGGTTGGATGATTCTGCAGGTGACCCAACTTGATCTTGTGAATCCCATCAACCGCGAGCGCCTTGCCATGAGAATTGCCTCAGCACGGGCGCAAAGAGCCGGACATCCGCTCATGCTGTCCACTCAAATTCCGTGGGAGATGTTGGCTGACCGGCGTAGGCATTCGCTACGATGACGGGGTGGTGATTGGACTTATGCTGGATTGATATTTGGGGCAGATTACGGGCTGATTGGCTGGCTGATGACCGGATTCATTGCCTGATTGACGACCGCGCCAGATGACAGGACTAGAGCGAGTATCGGGGATTGATTCCTGATTCGGTCCCATATGGTTTGCCAAGCGACAGCCTCGCGCAACGGATTGGTCTACCAGTATGGCAGCGCAGGCAATGGAATTCTGGGCATCTGCGTACACCTCGGAGAAGGCCGTCGACTCGTCGATCTGTGAAATCGGCTGAATCCGCGGACTGAATCGGAAATCGTGTGCTGATTCCCGATCCGGTCCGCGCCACGCGCGCTGCCACAGGGCCACCAACCACGACGATTCCCCAAGAACCGCAGAATACCAACAATCGACCACACCTCACCAACCGCCAAGTAGCCGAATCAATGGACCAGCTCAGGAATTACACGCCGATTTCGAATCCAGGGCACAATCACAACACCCGTCGCCTTGCCACCGACAATGACGATTATCCAAGAACCGCCAAATTCTGGCAATCCACCAGCACGGCAGACACCAGGCATCGAGCCACCAACCACAGTGCAGACCAAACCCACGGACCGAATCGGAAATCGTGTGCAGATTCCTAATCTGGTCCGCACCATGCCACCAGACTCCGGACCATCGACCACAACGACAGCACAGGAATCGCAGAATACCAACAATCGACCAGCGCTCGGGAGGCAATCAACCGAGGCACCGGTCATCAGACGGCCCGTGCCCACGGACCAAATCGGAGATCGTGTACTGATATCCCGTTCAGTCCAGACAACACCATCCAGCACCAAACCACCGATCCACTACAACAACAACACAAAAACCGCAGAATACCAACAACCGACCAGCGCGGCAGACATCAGCCACCGTGCCACCAACCACGTAACAGCCCGAGCCCGCGACCAAATCGAGAATCGTACGCCGATTCCCGATCCAGTCCGTGCCACGCGCCCAGACTCCAGACCATCGACCAGGCCGATTCCCCCAAAACCGCAGAATACCAAGACTCCACCAGCACACTCGACAGCAGCCGCCATACCGACAACCACAACGCAACCCAAATCCGTGAGCCAAATCGCAAATCACACACCGATTCCGAATCCAGTGCACGACCACGCCGCCCGGCACCGGATCACGTGCAACGGCAGCACCATGAAACCGCGGAATACCAACAACCTACCAGCGCGGCAGACATCAGCCGCCTAGCCACCAACCACGGCGCCGCCCAGATCCACGGACCAAATCGCAAATCACTGACCGATTCCCGATCCAGTCCGCACAACACCACCAGCCAACAGGACACCAACCGCGATAATCACCAAACCGCGGAATACCAACACTCCACCAGCGCTCGGAAGACGATCAACCGATACACCGGCCATCAGACAGCCCACACCAGCGGACCAAATCGGAAATCACATACTAACCTCGGGTCCAGTCCGCACCTGTCCAATACCACCAGCAACCGAGACGCCAGCCGTCGACCACTACTTACCGCTCGCACTCGCCGACGGAGTTGGCGGCGTAGAACCATCAGGAGTACTGGGAGCCTTGGGATTCTTGCCCGGGTTATCAGTGGGTTGTTGATTCGTGGTATCTCCAGTATCCCCACCGGTAGGCGTACTCCCGCCCCGATTCTGCCCCTGCGTCTGACTCTGCGTCTGCCCCTGCGTCTGACTCTGAGCCTGTGCAGCTGCAGCCGCGGCCGCAGCTGCAGCATCAGCGGCGGCCCGCTGGGTCTTGTACTCTTCCATCGATGCGTTCACCGCGTCAGAAGCGGTTTGCAGGTCGTTTTGCGCCTTTTGCACGTCCACGAGCGCCGGCTTGTCCTTCTGCAACAGCGTATTGGCCGCGTCAATTGCGGATTGCAGCGTCGTTCGCGTGTTGTCATCCGCGACAACCCCTTGGCTGTTGGACAGCAAAGTCGAGGCTTCGCTTGTCGTTGTCTTCAACGTGTCGACCGCAGAGTTGTAATCATTGGTCTGCTTGGTTTTCGCGCTGGACTTCACATCCTTTGCAGCGGCTTTTACGATGGAATTCAAGTTGACCAGCTGCGTGGCCAGTGTCTGATTGGTTTTCGCCGCCGTGCCGAGTGCTTCCGTGCTCATGGAAGTCTTGCACATGACCGGCTTGCTCGCGGATTTTGCCTTGCTTACCGCGGTTTTCAGCTTTTCTACGGTCATGACATCGGCGACCTGATCGGTGCCGATTTTCTGTTGCGCTGCAGTGCTTTTCAGCGTTGCTGTAAGGGTTTCTGAGTTTTCTTTAACTTGGCTATACGCTTTCGTGCAGTCTGAATATGCATTGCTGCGATTGCGATTGGTCCGGACCATCCCGTACAGGTAGTACACACCCACCCCGGCAGCGATGATGGTGATGATCAGGAATATCACGACAATCACCCGACTGCGGGTTTTCGTTCCGCGCGATGATGGAGAGTCGTCGGCTTCCTCAGCACGCCTCCGCTCGTTACCAGATGCTTGTTGTCGCACGCTGTTGTCGACCAGTTCCTCCTGCAAGGAGCCGACGGCATCCTGCGGACCGGTCATCCCGCTTTGAGGGGTATGGATGGTCCTGGTGGCATTGGTTTTTGCAGCCCCCGGAGCCGTGACTTTTGCGCTAATCGCAGCGGTCCCAGCGACGACAGCCGCCGAGGAGACGGGCGTCATAGTTTCAGTTTCCGCATTGGCGACGCGTTCACGAGCGATATCATCCGCGCGCGGAGCCGGAGGAGTGAGCAATGATGGTCCCGGCTGCTGAAGACCGACGTGTTGACCGACGTGTTGATTACCGCCCCGTTGAGCCCCAGCCGCACCTGTAGCACCCTCAGCATCAACAGTAGCAGTGGCAGCAGCTGAAGCAGCCGTGCCCGAAGCAACACCACCCGAAACAGCAGCTACCGGATTCGGCATCGTCATTCCCGGCACATCCGGCATCGACAAGCTGATGTTTGACGTCCCAAACGCCGCGTTCGACATGCCACTTTGCGTCCCAATATTCGATGGCGCCAGCGCGGCCCCGAATTGTTGGGTCTCCGCCTGATTATTGTCTTGCCTCGCCGCGTTCAACCATTGTTCGGTTTTTGTTCCGGCACGATGTTGAGGCGCTCCCGCTGTGAGATTGGACGGGGATATTGGAGCCGCAACAGCCGCAGAACCTGCAACTGCAGAGCCGGCAACATCGCCTGCGGCGCCGGCAACACCGGCGGCTGCCGCAGGCCCGCCGGCAGTTGACTTGCTGGTGCGGGGAGCGCGCGAGCTGATATCCGCAATCTTGCTGATTGGCGAAACCTCGCCACTCTGCTCATTGTCCAACATCGGGAACGTGATAAGCGGAATATCCCAGTTCGTGTCAACGATATCCCCTGGCAGTATCCCGTCCTCATCGGCGGACACCGGAGCATTACCCGTTCCGAGCGCTTCGGCAGCTGGAATACTAGAGGAATCGGCGGTGATGCCGCCCGGAGCATCCGAGTCAGCCACGCCATTCATACCGTTCAGGCCATTCGCGCCAGCAGAACCGCCCACATTACCCAGAAACCCCTGACTCCCCTGTTGCTCGGCATTACCAGCGGCCGCGTCTTTGTCGGCATGCCAGGCTTTGTCAGCATCGTCAGTCGGCTTGGCGATCGGAAACAGCGAGTTCATATCCGATTGCTGATGCTCCTGCCCTGTCATCAACTTCTCCTTGTTTCACTTCGCGCAACTCTTGCCGCGCGTCACGCCATGCACATCTTTACCTATGGTAGGTCACCGCCGGTACCTCCACGGATTGCGATCGGCCACCCGCACGTCGGTACCACCACGCACCAAGAAAATACACGCGGGGGCAGCCGGAATCCTTCGACTCCGTCTGCCCCCATTTTCGCCTCAATGACGGGTGTCACTTGCTATGTTTGCTCCTACCATGATTCCCAGTGGATTCATCATAATAATAGTAGTAATAATTGCCGTTCTTATTGGAATGCTTCTTCTCGTCCGCATAGTCGAGTACGAAGCCGAGAACCGGGACATCCGCTTCCTTCAGCGATGTGGCGGTGTCTGCAAGATCCTTCTTCTCTGCAACACCCCTGCCGACGACGAGAATCAGACCATGCGCCATACGCCCGAACACTGTTGCATCGTCGGCTACAGACAGCGGCGCGGTATCGATGATGACGTAATCGTACTGGGTGAGCGCCTGTTCGACCATCTCGGTCATCAGCTCCGAATTGAGCAGCACGCTGGCGTTGGCAGGACGCTTGCCTGCGGGCAGCACATGAAGATTCTGCTTCCAGTACTTCTGCACCACGTCACGCGGCGTCGCCTGAGCGGAAAGAATATGAGACAAGCCGACGTGGCCTTCGATGCCCATTTTCTTCGCCACGGACGGATGGCGCAAATCAGCGTCGATAAGCAGCACGCTCTTGCCGACTTCGGCGATGGCGGCCGCGGTATTGGTTGCCGTCGTGGTCTTGCCTTCGCCCGGCCTTGTCGACGCGAAGACGAGCAGATGACCGTGTTCCTTGACATTCGGTGCGAGGAAGGAGATATTCGTGCGAATCTTGCGGAACTCTTCCGCTTCTTTACTGCTCGGCTGGGAAATAACGACAGGTCGCGGTTCGTCAAGCAGTTCCGAACACTGAATCGAACCGAGTGACGAAGCCTTGGTCAGTTCGCGCACATCGGAGGAGCTTTCGACACGCGTGTTGATCACGTCAAGCAGCAACGCCATGCCGACTCCGCAAATCAGGCCAAGCACCACGCCCGCTGCAAGGTACAGCCCGACTTTCGGTGAACTCGGAGACTGCGGCGTACGGGCCTTTTGCACGAGGGTCAGTTGGATAGGGGATTTGGCGGATTCGTCTGTGTACAGGGATGATGAAATCTGTTCGGAAAGGTTTTTCGCGACGCTGTTGGCGATTCGAGCGGACTGCTCGGCGTTGCCGTCTTGGACGGAAACGTCCACCATGAAGGTGTTGCTTGGATTGGTGGCGGTGACCTTTGCGGCAAGCTCGTCCGTGGTCATGTCCAGACCGAGTTCCTTGATGACCGGCTTCAGCACGGCCTCGGTCTTCACCAGCTGCGGGTAGGTCTTGATCTGGGTTGACAGATACGATGCGCCCGAATTCATATCCGATGAATTCTGCGTTTCCCCTTGTGAGGCGTAGGTTGCGAACAGCTCCGCGGTTGCCGTGTACTGGGGCGGCACCAGGAACGTATACCCCGCGACTGCGGCCACAATCACGACGAATGTAGCGATCGCAGCCGCCATATGCTTGCGTACGGCCTGGAGTAAATCAGCGATTGTCAATGGTTCCCCAATTCTCGTGGGATCTCCTCAAAAACTCTTATACGATACCACTAGCGGGAGAATTCGCTCCGCCACTTACCCCCTCTTCCACACGACCACCTAATTCTTGCTGGGTGCCGGTAACGCGAGCAGATTTGTTGCTCATGATTCTCAGATGGTTTGCATTGTCTTGTCCGTGCATCTGCTGGATACACTACTGGTTTCGAAGTTAAAAGTATTCATTTTCAATATTCACGGAAAAATCGATAAGAATTACACAAATCAATGGTATACTTTTTAATCACGATATACACGAACACTCAAGCATGAAGCCTGGGTTAAATTCGCGGATACGTCCTCGGAACAACGCAAGAATATTAAGGAGTATCTAATGACCTCATTACACGGATTCCAAGAGATCAATATCCACAAGCCCGTCGGAAAAGCCGTGATGACCGTTACCAAGACGCTAGTCCGGTTCAACAAGGCGACGGTGGTCGCAATGGAATGCCCGGAGTACGTGAAAATCCTCGTCAACACGAGCACCAGCCAGATTGCCGTTGAGCCGTGCGAGGCCTCGGATCGCAACGCGGTGAAATTCAGCCGGGTAAAGAAGCAGGGCGAAGAGGCCACGAAGGCCTCCTCGGTTACTGTGCGCGAACCGTCGGTGGTGGACGCCATCGCCTCGTTCTTCGATTTTGCCGAGGTCGACGAGGACCGCGTCGCCTATCAGGCGATTGTCGGGCGGGTTTCCCCAACGGACCGTGTGGCCGTGTTCGCCGCCGCAGATGCGACCGCAGGCGTAATGAAGCATCGTGGCCGCAAGAAGGGCCAGACCCTGAAATAATCAGCAGTTTCGTAGACGCAAGAGGTGCGACGCGAGCGTACCGACCGATATCAATGCGCCGTCACGACTGCGTCGCGCCTCATCACTCCGTCATCTCATGCGGATCCGTATGACTTGGCTGAAGCTATACGTGGCTCCCGGCAGAGTGCTGGGAGCCACGCTTTTTTGGAGGACTTCCGCGCCGCTTCACTTCCGCTCTCAATTCGCAATGATTCGAGCATCAGCGTGAAGTCCGCGGGCGCCACCCAATGGTTGCGTTCACATTCAGTCATCATTCAGCCGTTAACGCGTTGTCTACCAAGGGATTCGCTTGTCTATACTATGCCGGTACGATGATGTCTCGTGCAAGCCAAGCAAGGACAGCGACAGCATACGGGCGACGACCCCAATGACGCCCCCGACAACGCATCCTTGTTCGCACAATTGCTTGATACCGATGGAATCGGTTATGACACGGTTATCCCCGGAGATGATGGATTGATTCACACGCACCATACGCTCGCACAAGACGGTACTTCCCCAACCAATTCCGAGACTGAAACTGAACAAGATACTGTCAGCACTGACGTCAAAGCCTCGGAAACAGCGCCCAAGCAGCCGGCAACGAAAGCCGCACCGCCTATGGGTGCGGTGTTCAGGCCTGATGGATCCGTGGATTTCACCAACTCGTCAGCCGATAGCAGTGAGACGACAGGTGATTCTGAAGATGATTCAGAAGAAAAGGACGAGCCCAGCACATCCGCAGACTCGTCACAACGGAGCAACGATACAGCCGATGGCACCAAGGCCGCAGGTGATTCAGGATTCCAAGCGCGGCATGCGTTCGCTAGAGTCGCCGCCCTCCTCAGCAAGGCATGGAACACTGTCCGCAGCGCAGTGTCCACTGCTTGGGCGGCTGTAGCCGCGTTCTTCGCCCCGGTGTTTGGTGCCATCGCCCGCGGCTGGCACGCGTTTACATCCTTGAAAGCCGTGCAAGTCGTTTTCTCCGCCTGCAAGTTCTTCAAATCCCGCATCTGGGACAAGCGGATGCGCTTCTCCTTCGCGTTCTACACCATTGTGTTTATTGTGGTGACCGCGGCAAGTGTCATCGGCTTGCAATGGAGCGTCTACACCGAGCCGACGTACGCCAAGGGGCAGGTTGTGGACGACCAGACTAAGGCGCTGAATTCCGTCGCCGGGCAGCTTACGAGTTTCGTCAGCCAGATCTGGCTGCACCAGAGCTATCAGGCATGGCTGAACTTCATTGTGTTGGGCGTGCTCTATCTCACGATTATTCTGGTCATCAACCGGTTCTGGGTGGCGACCGCGATCTTCGGCACGCTGATGACCGTGTTCGCCATCGCCGACAAGATCAAGGTGGAGCTGCGCAACGAGCCGATCATTCCGGCTGACCTCCAGTTCATCACGGGCGGCAACGGCGACAGCATCATGTCATTCACCACGAAGAAGGACATGATCCTCATCAACTCCGCCGTCACCGGAGTGATCTGGTTGATCGTGGTGTGCGTGGTGTTGCAGTTCCTCGACCGGCGCCGCGGGCTGATCCCATACACATGGAAGCGTTCGGAATTCGTCAGCGTCAAGAACATCACCGCCATGGTGTGCAGGTGGGCAACCGCCATACTCAGTGTGGTGCTGTGCGTATCGTTTACGTGGGGGCTGCCTGTTACAGGATCCTGGGCGAAGAATTTCGCGACTGGATTGTCCGATGCCCCGCAGCTGTGGAATGCTATGGGCGATGCTTCGAATAACGGCCCAGCTATGAACTTCCTGCGTCTCGCACACGTGAAAATCATGGACAAGCCAAACGGATACAGCAAAGAGACCATGGAAGCTCTTGTCAAGAAGTATGCAGGCGAAGCGGAAACCATCAACCAGACGCGCACTGCAAACCTGACTGACAATACGGTGATTCTGCTACTGTCTGAATCATTCTCCGACCCGACTCGCGTGCCAGGCGTGTCGTTCGCCGAAGACCCGATGCCACAGATCAGAGCCATCAAGTCCACGACCACGTCTGGCTTGATGCTCTCCCCTGGTTATGGGGGAGGGACGGCGAATATCGAGTATCAGGCATTGACCGGCTTGAGCATGGCCAATTATGATTCGTCGCTTTCTATCGCTTACCAGCAGCTGGTGCCGAAACTCAAGTGGACGCCCACATTCAATCAAATCTGGAACGAGGCGAACGGCAAGTCCAGCTCGGTTGCGTTCCACGCGTATTCCCGCACCATGTATCTGCGCGACAGCAATTACAAGAAGTTCGGGTTCTCAAAGTTCTATGCTATTGATGGGAAACCGCTATTGAATGGTTTATCTAGAGTTGACAATAATTGGAATTATTCCGATTCCTCCTTCTATTCGTCAACGCTTAAGTATGCATTCGCCTCTAGGGCCACTAACATGTTTTTACAGATGGTAACCATGCAGAATCATCTTCCATATAACGACTGGTATCCAGACAACCAATTCAAAGGCAGTGGCGATACGTCTACGAATATTAGCGAAGAAGAGAAATCCGGTATCGAAACTTATGCAAAGGGTGTGAATTACACCGACCAGGCGACTGCGGATTTCCTCAATCAGCTCAACCAGATCAACCGTCCAATCACCGTGATTTTCTACGGCGACCATCTTCCCGGCATCTACTCGACGGCCAGCGAGAACAAACATAACCAGATTACTTTGCACGAAACCGACTACTTCATTTGGTCGAACGCTGCCTCGGCATCCGCGAATACCAAGCTGGACGACACTACAAGCGCCTACACATCCTCAAACTATTTCATGGCCCAAGCAGCAGAGCATCTCAATGCCAAGGTCTCGCCCTATCTCGCATTCCTGACCGAAATGCATGTGGCAATCCCCGCAATCTCTATTCCCGCATCCGCCGGCGATGCCAGCAAGCCTGTCTACCTGGATGCGGACGGGAATCGAATCCAGCCGAAGGATCTGACAACGCAGCAGAAAGAGCTGCTCCATGATTATCAGCTGATCCAATACGATTTGACCGCCGGCAAACAATATTTGAAGAATACTGACTTCATGGCCGTCTCAAAGTAGTCTTCAACCTCCCACGAACCCATACCGTGATACGCCAAGGTTTGTATACTTGTCGGCATGAAGCAGTCCGATACCCATATCGCAGATTCCGTAGCAGCATCGGCATGGGAAACCGTCAATCGTGTTGTTTTCCCCGTCAAAGACGCTGATTTGACCCTTCCTCTCTATGCAGTCGAGTGGACGCGTCCGCATGTAGACGCCGGAGCCCAAGACGTTCGTGTCAACCAGCTTCGCGTGGACACCAAGCATATGAATCGTCGCGATCTGATGAATCTGCTGCGCGAGGGGGCCGCGGATGCATCAGCCCCCGAGAACTCCTTCACCTGTCTGTCCCGCACTGAGTTGGAAGTCCACAAGGGCGGCCACGCCTCCCTGTGCACATATTTCAACGCGTTCCCCGCCTCATACTGGCGCCGGTGGACTGCGGTGAGCCACGTACGGTTTGTAGCCACGGCGGCAGGCAAGGGGAAGATCAACCTCTTCCGGTCGAACGGCCGCGGCCTGATTACCCCCGCAGGCAGCATCAATATCGATGCCGACGCTCCCACGGCGGTTTCTGGCACATTTGATATGAAAGGCCTCATGGACGGCGGATTCTTCTGGTTCGACGCCCAGGCCGCAACCGATTCCACGCTCACGGTAAGCGATGCCGGCTGGCAGGTACCGGTCGAAGAACGCAGAGCGAAGAACCGCACCACACTGTCGATTGCCATCACCACTTTCAACCGTGCACCCTACTGCATGAACCAGCTCAAGGCAATCGCTGGAGAAGTGTCCGTCCGCGAGCGCCTCGACACCATCTACTGCACTGACCAAGGCACCGATTTGGTACGCAATCAGCCGGATTTCGATGCGGTTGCCAGGGATTTGGGCAGCCAGCTCACGTATCTGCGGCAGGGTAACCTCGGCGGATCCGGCGGCTTCTCCCGCGGCATGTACGAAACATGTAAGGCAGGTAAGAGCGAATACGTACTGCTGCTGGACGATGACGCGATCAGCGAACCAGAGGCGATTGTGCGCGCCGTGCAGTTTGCGGATTATGCAAAACGGCCGCTGCTGGTTGGCGGCGGCATGCTGCATCTGGATAACCGTACGGTGTTGTGGTCACAGGGAGAAGATATCGACGGGCGCCAGATGCCGTTACGCAATGCCTTCGGATCCCACGATTTCGCTACGAATCCGCTACGGGACTCCCCCGAATGCCACCAGCGTTTTGACGCGCAATACAACGGCTGGTGGATGTGTTTGATTCCGACATCGGTGATTCGCGAAATCGGTCTTGCGATTCCGGTGTTCATCAAGTACGACGATATTGATTACGCATTCCGTGCCAAGGAACACGGCTATCCTACGGTGTCGCTTCCCGGCGTCGCGGTGTGGCATCAGGGGTGGCATGACAAGGACATCTCCCGTACATGGGAGGAGTATTTCATGCAGCGCAACCGTTGGATTTTCGCATTGCGGCATAATCCGGAACCTTCTCGGACCATGCCGGTGAACGTGCTTTCCGCCGATATCAATATGGGACTCCATCTGGTGTATTCCGGCATCGGATTGCACCACCGGGCCATCCAGGATCTGCTGCGAGGTCCGCAATTCATCATCGGCATCTATTCGACCGCGATGGCGAGTGTCAGAAAGCTTCGTTCGACGTTCCCCGATTCGCAGGCGGTTACGGATTTCGATGAGTTCCCGGAGCCACGCCGCAGGTTCGTTTCGCCCAGCACCCGGCCGACGACGTCTATCCGACGTGCCATTGATTGCGCGGTGAACTTCGGGAAGGCGATGTTGTTACCTCGCGATGGACGCAAGTCCACTGCCCCAGATGTTGCCGTACCGACCATGGAATCCACCTGGAACGCATACAATGGTGTGGATTCGGCTCTGGTCACCTCACCGGACGGTAATTCCGTCACTTGGATGCGTCGTGATGACCGTCTGTTCCGCCGGGACATCAACGAAGCGCTCCATCTTTCCAGCGAATTGAGGCGCAACTGGAAACGGCTCCACACCGCATACAGCGATCCGCGTTTCACGAGCTTCGAGACGTGGGAGCGGATTTTCAAGGAGAATCCGGCACAGGAGTAATTGCGAGAAGCCACAAGCAGCCAAGCAGATAACAGCTGGGCGTGAGAATTGTCGTAATCCTCATACCCGGCTGTGTTCGTGGCGTCTAGTTGATATGGTGGAACCTTGATGAAGAGGATGTCAACAGTAGTCGAATCGTCAACCGCCAGCACGAGCGCGACACGGCGGAAATTGCGCCTGCCCCGGTTAGGGTTGTTCTGTTACAGTCTTGTTCTTGCAATGCTGGCAGAATACTGCGCCTATCTGAACGAAGGCGGCGGCGGTAACGTCAGGCGTGCCCTGCATGTCATCGCGTTGACGGTGTTCTTCATGGTGATGACACTGGTGTTCGAGCATTTCATCAGTTGGCTGGGACGCGACTCAAAGCAGACTGAAAGCAGCCAAAGTCACCCGAGCATCCTGTCAAGACTTCTGCGACGAATCGCCCCCGATTTCACTGGCGACAGGCATCAGGCGCTGAAAGCAGCCGGGGTTATGGCAGTGTGCTGGCTGCCGTACTATCTGCTGGCGCTCCCCGGCGAAATCTGGTATGACACCGTCCAGCAGGTATTGCAATGGAAGGGATTGCCCAATGCAATCACCAGCGGTGCATGGTCGGATCATCATCCTGTTCTTGACACGCTCATTTTCGGAGTGTTCTATCAATTAGGCGCGTGGATCGGGCACCCGTCCGTCAGTGTGGCGTTGTACACGACCTGCATCGCTGCTGTCGCAATTGCCGTATTCGTATACACCGTCCGTTATCTCGCCAAATCCGGAGTCAGCAGGAAAGCGTATCTTGGGGCGTTTCTGTTCTTCTGTGTGTTCCCGTTTATTCCGATTTTTTCGATGGCAATGGTCAAGGATGCTGTTTTCCTGCCGTTATTCATGCTGTTCTCGGTCCAATGCATGGAAGTCGCCCGTACGAAGGGCGTCTGTCTGAAGAACCGCCGGACTCTCGCATTGTTCATGATGTTGGCCTTCCTTGTGTCGTTGACCAAGAAAACCGGGGTCTACTCGGTGGCGCTCGCGTGTATCCTGCTTGCATTCGTTGTTACCGGAAACCGTGCGCGTGTGAAACTGCTGGGAACGGCAGCCGCCAGCGGGCTGGTCATCTTCGTGGCACTCCCCTTGGTGTTATTCCCCGCCTGTCATATCATTCCCGGAGGCAAACAGGAGATGATCGCGATTCCTCTGCAACAGTCTGCACTGCTGCTACGTGAGCACGGCGACGAGTTGCCGAAAGCCGAGAAGGACGTTCTGACTGGGATACTCGAACAGGATGCAGCAGACGACTATGAATGGTGGGCTGTGGACAAGGCCAAGGGAACACACTGGACGGAACAGCGAGCGCGACTGCTCCATCCGTTTCTGCGCATTTGGGCGAAAAACGCCGTGAAATATCCGGAAACCTATGCGCGTGCATATTTCCTGCTGGAACAGGGGTGGGTCGCGTTACCGAACGCGATAGTCAATGAGAATCTTCAGTCGAATTACCTGTATATGCGTACTGCACCATCCCCAAATATCGTCACTTCAGATCTTCCACACTCCAAGCATACTCGGCTGTATGGTGGTATCGATCAGTTCGTCATTTGGCTGGGCAATCAGTTCTTCATGCAGCCATGGCTTTCGCGGGCATTCTGGGTCACTTGGCTTCCGTTCATGCAGCTGTATGAGACCATTCGCAGGCTGCGCGCGAAAGAACTGTCTTGGACGTATGCCGCTTGGCTGGTCCCGATGCTCGTCTCGGTGCCATTCATGTGGATATCCGGAGGTTCAGTAACACCTGAGGGTCTCCGGTATCTGATGCCAATGCTTGGCATCGCGCCGATTGGGTGCGCTCTGCTGACGGTGGATGCCAATCACTCATCAGAGCGTTAACAGCGCTGTCGGTTCAGCGTCCTTGCTACCATGCTCAGGTATGAGAATAAGTGTTGTCGGTACCGGCTATGTCGGTCTTTCGTTGTCTTGCCTGCTGGCCCAGCACAATGAGGTTCGAGCCTTGGATATTGTCGAGCGGAAGGTCGACCTAATCAATCAGGGTATCTCCCCCATCAAGGACAAAGAGATCAGCGAATTCCTCGCGTCTGGAAAACTCAATCTCCACGCCGGCCTCGACACGGATTGGGCATATGATCATCCAGATTATGTGGTGATCGCCACCCCGACCGACTATGACGAGCAACGGAACTTCTTCAACACCAGCTCCATCGAATCGGTCCTCGACGAACTCGCGCAACGCTCCTGCATGGCATGCATCATCATCAAATCCACCATTCCTGTCGGCTATACCGAGCACATCCGTTCCCTGTACCCTACACTCAATATCGCGTTCTCCCCTGAGTTTCTGCGTGAAGGCAAAGCATTATATGACAATCTGCATCCGTCACGCATCGTAGTCGGTATTCCGCGCGACAGTTCGGAAGAGCAGCAAGTGAAGGCAAAGGGATTCGCTTCTCTGCTTGCCGAAGGTGCTGTTGAGCAAGATATTCCGACCCTCATCACTGGCTCCACCGAGGCAGAAGCCATCAAACTGTTCGCGAATACTTATCTTGCATTGCGCGTCGCGTATTTCAATGAGCTTGACACGTATGCTGAATCACGTGGTCTTGATACCGCCAGCATTATCCGTGGCGTCTGTCTTGACCCTCGTGTCGGCGACTTCTACAATAATCCGTCCTTCGGCTATGGCGGATATTGCTTGCCAAAGGATTCCAAGCAACTCCTCGCAAACTTCAAAGATGTTCCCCAGAATCTAATCCAGGCAGTCGTCACAGCAAACGACACGAGGAAAAATTTCATCGCCCAGAAAATTATCGAACGCAAACCGCAACAAGCCGGAATCTACCGTTTGGTGATGAAAGCCGGGTCAGACAACTTCCGGCAGAGTTCCATCCAAGGTGTCATGGAACGGCTTGATGCCGCCCACGTACCCTATGCGATCTACGAACCGATGATTGAGGACGACACGTATCAAGGTCATCCGGTCATCCATGATCTTGATCAGTTCAAGCATGAATGCGATCTGATTGTGTGCAACCGATACACGCCGGAGCTTGCCGACGTGCAAGACAAGCTCTTTACCCGCGATCTGTGGCATCAGGAGTAGGCCCCGACGTCTTATCGTCGTTTCTGCTCAACAACATGCCGATACCGGCGTAGCATAAATCGGCTACAGTCATTGTGATTCTACTGACAAGAATAACAGCAAGGACTTCGCCATTCGAGAGCATTCCTGCAAGGAGCAATCCCAACACCCATTCCCTCACGCCAGTACCAGCCGGGACGACAACTGCGAGAAAGCCGGCTACCCAAGCAAGAGCATAGGCGCCGATTGATACCGCCATATTGCGCAACGTTGGAGTCATACCAAACCCGCAAGCAAGAACCCACACTTGGATGCCTGCTACAATCCACGAGATGACCGCAAGCGAAGCAGACAACCCGAGACCGGAAAAGGTCATCCCCTGTTCCAGACTTGGTCTTTTCATGAGTCGAAAACACGTTGATATTATCCGATTTAATACAGGCGGCAACAGCAATACCACCAGCACGCCCAGCAACAGACAAACCGCCCATATGGGAATATCCCCTGATTCTGGCATAGTCATCAGCGCGCATGCACCGATACCAGTACCTGAAACCAGGGAAATCAATACGGCTATTGTCATGGCAGCTACTGAGCGGCGTGCGGGAATGTTATGATCATGGCCGATTCGCGCCGCAGCAACAATATTCCATACACCGCCTGGGATATACTTCCCAATCTGACTTATACCGAACAATTGGATTGATGCCCGCCAGTCCAAAGGAGAGCCCAAATCTGCAAGAATCACCTTCCAAGACCAGAGTGTAAACCACACGTACACCAGCGCCAGCAGAAGGCTTGCCACAACGATGTACCATGGCAGAACTGCCAGAGCAGCGATAAATGCCTGCCAGTTCCGGGCAACCGCCCAGACCAGTCCTGTCAGCGCCACAATAAGAAACAACCATCGCAACAACGGCGACTCAATAATCCGTTTGATATTCTCCATGAAATGCTTACCGTGCTGAATGAGCATTGATCCAATTCACGACAGGTCGGGAAAGAATCTCGCCCGTGAAATCATCTGATTTTTCGGATGCGGCACGTTGCCATTCATGCAGTATCTCTTCAGATGCAAGCATCGACGAGATTGCATTCGCCAAATCATGCGGATCACCGGGACGAACGAACATCACGGAATCCTGCAACATGCGACGCTGCGGCGCAGTACCGCTGGTTATCACCGCACAACCAGCAGCCATTGATTGGTAGACCTTGTTTGGAACCACGTGCATTCCCTTTGCTGTCGTGGAGAATATTCCCAATGCAATCTTGTGTGATGCGACGACTCTCGGAAGACGTTCCGGCTCCACCCATTCGACGAAATCGACGTTGTCCAAGCCTTCGCAGATCTTGACAACCTGCGGATAATCCTGTCCTTTCCCCACCATGGTCACATGCGGAGTGATGCCGTCCTCCGCCAAGATGCGCAGCGCCTGCGCAATGACCGGGGTTCCTTGAAGAGGGGTATACAATCCGTAGAAAATTACATCATGATTACGCTCATTACCTGCTTTCCTCACCTCATACCATTCAGCTGACGCCCCTACCGGAACGACCATGCTCTCGACCCCGGCAGGAAGCATTTGACGGTGTTCCTGCGTATCGACAATGACAAGATCCGCCGCATTGACCGCCCATTTATCAAGATGCCGCAGCATCGTGACCTTGAGACCTTTGGCACCACGATCCGCCGCTGTATCCCCTGCGAAAATCAGATGATCGAGAATGATAGGGACATCTTTGAAAATATGTCTGGCGAGCAACACATCAAAATGCCCCATGTACCCTACTACGACCACACGCGGCTTGCCGTGCACCTTCATCCAGCTCTTTGCTCGATGAGAAAGCGCCCCCCATGATTTCAAGATTGTCCATGTGAAACCGAACAGTTTCCATGGATGTTTCAAGATATCTACCCGCTGAGCGGTTGTCAACAATAGAGGCTCGTTGATTTCCTCGACATGCATACCGTTATCGCGTATCCCATCAAGGATGATGCCCACACGGGGATGTTTCCGAAGATTGTAAGTGCCGAAAGCGAGAACAGTCGATGTCATTGGCATTCTTTCCGAGCTGTACTAGGCTGTTCGATGGACTGATTATCGACGGGAAACGCCCCATATTCATCCTGCAGCATCCAGATGTTCTGGAATTGAGGAGTATATTCAATCTCCTTGATTCTCTCCAACTGGTCCTCTGCCAGACGCCGGTGTATACGCTGTACCTCGGAAATGATTTGCAGCGCAATACAGAATGCGCATAGCATCAACAAGGCGACCCCCACCAGCAAGGACTGGACATGCCCGGAACTATCTCCCTGACATGCGAAGACCAGAAACCTAATGAACGGTATTGCTCCAAGTATTCCCCAGAACAACGCAAGCCAGCGGAACACCACGTTCGAGTGGAACATCAGGAAACTGCGAATAATCGCACCGCCGGATTTCGCCATGTGCTCGAAAATGTTGCTAAAGAGACGCGACTCACGAGTCTTGGGATTTGTGCTAATTGGGCAAGAGACAATCCGCAGACGCTTGTTACCGGCTTGGATGATGGTCTCCATGCAATAACTGAACTCCGTGACAATATTCAGCTTCAGTAGAGCATTCTTTGAATATGCGCGAAAGCCACTGGCGGCATCTGGGATGTCGGTCCCTGCCGCTTTATTCACCACCCATGACCCGAACTTCTGCATTCGGCGCTTGAACCAGCTGAATTCCGAGATGGTGTCAGTCTGTCGATCGCCAACCACAATATCAGCTTCATGGCGAATAATCGGGGCAATCAAGTCGGCGATTTTCCCGCTCGGATACTGATTATCTCCATCAGTGTTGACCACGATATCAGCACCATGCTTCAGCGAATAATCTACCCCGTCCCGGAAAGCCCTGGCCAATCCCATCGGTCTGGCATGATGCACGAAATGCTGAACGCCCAGACTACGGGCAACTTCCACAGTGCGGTCAGTGCAGCCATCATCAATTACGAGCAGCTCTATACTATCGACACCCTCTATTTTCTTCGGCATTCCTTTGAGAACCATAGGCAATGTATGCTCTTCATTCAAACAAGGAATCTGAATAAACAGGCGCATGACAACCTGACTTTCGTGACGGAGGTAAGACCGTTCGTAGTTTATCCATTGTATATGACTATCTGTGATTGTTCGCAGTGTTCCGTCTATAAACCATATGTCTGTTTCGTCGGGACCACTCGCAATAATCGCCCGCGAGAGGTAAAATTTCCGCGCCTGACAAATCAGACAACAGCCATACCCACGCGAGGAGTTCCGAAAACGATGAGAACCCGGATTAGCCCAAGCACTGGTGATAATACTGGCGAGAGCACCCATAATCACAGCCACTGGATTCGCGATGAACGTCAATTTGTTACCATCGCTGCGAAGATTGCCATCTTCGTCATACTTCCTGCACTATTCTTAGGAATTTACCAATCCAAACTTCATGGCAGATACTCAAACATAGACGAACCATCCCATGCCAGCTATGCATGGTCAGTTTCGCACGGACACATCCCCGCAAAAGGAGACCCAATCGAAGAGCCCATTCTAGATGACTTGAGTTGCGCAGGACAATCCAATACTGAGAATATTCCAAAGTGTGGTACACATGCACCGCTATCCAAATATCCATTGGGGGGAACACAGTATAATTTCATTCATCCGCCAATATATTATGCTATCACTGGAACAGCTGCACGAATCATATCTCACTTTATACCATCAATGACATTTGTACACGCAGCTCGATTGCTGCAAATCGTCTGGGTCATCATCGGCATCATGCTATGCTTTTATTCCTTACGCGCTTGGGGGGTACGTGAAACGTATGCATTGTCTGGCGCCGCAATTATCCCATACATTCCCGTGGTTTGCAACGCAGGCAGTGCCATAAACAACGATGCCCCGGCATTAGCTTGCGGCGCAGCAATTCTATGGTGTATGGCAAGAATCTATCGAAACAATAAGTATGATTGGGTACCTATTGTTATGGCTTTATTGTTCTGTTCGATGAAAGGAACTTTCGCATTCGGATTTCTAGGACTCTCCATTATCTTGTTTATCCAATCGATGCTTCTCCTCTATACAGGCGATAGACGGAAAGGAACCAATGGCGCAATACTTGCGGTTTCCGTCGCAGCAGCTTCGGTCTTCTGCGTCATCGGTTGGTCCAAGTTCCAGTCCATACGAGGCGCAAGCGACTGGTCGAATCCAAACGCTAGTTTAGGGAAAGTAACTATCACAGGTACCCCGCTCGGTGAAATCATGACGACTCTCTTTGCAGGATTGAACCTGGCGAATTTCGATGGTCAGCGAGGTTTAGAATCACAGCCTGCATCAATCATGTGGGTTGCGGTACTGGCAGTGATACTTGTGGGCTCTCTCGGCTTCTTATACTTCCAACACGACAACGACCAATCACACATGTTGTTGATTGCGACTGTTGCAGTCTCAATGCTCATGTTCCCAACACTGATTCAAATACGCGAATTCCTAAGCAATGGACATATGTTCCTGTATGTCACACCCCGATATGGAATGTATCTCATTCCACTCGTGCTCTGCTGCTGGGTGCTTGCGTTGCAAAATCGACGTTCCAAGATTCTGGCAGTAAGCGTACCTGTATTCGCAATCGTCTGCAGCTTCTTTGCCGTTGCCACAGCTACTAATCTCAACTGAGAGATCGAACAGTTGCTATTTCACACCACCAATGCAACGCATGTGAGTTATTAGTTGCAAAAAGTATCATGGCAAACGTTCTCACTATCTCGAGATGACACGTTTAAGACGATTGAGGGGTCGCTCATGACAAGTATTTCCGTTGTCATTCCTGTCTACAATTGTGCCCGTTACTGCACACAGTGCATTGAGAGCGTACTGCCGCAACTTGCCGGCGACGATGAAATCATTGTTGTGGATGATGCCAGTAGCGACAACACCGTCGAGGCATTACAAGCCCTATCCTCGCAACACCACAGAATCCGGCTGATACTCCACTCCGACAACCTCGGCACGTTACGATCCCGGAGGGACGGTGTACTTGCAAGCACTGGCGACTACGTGATGCTCATCGACCAGGATGATGAAATAGCGCCTAATTCATTCAATCAGCTTCGCCAGTACATTGCAGGCAGCAAATTCGACATCATCCACTTCGGAGTACGCGTTGTACCGGAAAATACGGCTGCACGAAAAGCCGCCGCTGGTATGGAGGGGTTTTTGTGCCCCACTCCACGGGAGATACACGGACAAGATATCCTCAGACTCCAATTTGCCTCTGAATACGGATTCGACTGGCATGTTCATCACAAGTTGTTCCGCGGAGAATTGCTACGCCGCGCATATAGCGTCTCTGCCGACACATACCTAGTGCTTTCTGACGATTTGTACATGAACTTCATCATTGATTCGTTCGCAGAATCATATCTTGCAGTTCCTCATGCCCAGTGGTATCTCTATCACCTCGGACGTGGCGATACCTTTGGACAGCCGCTAACGCGCGAATCCATGGCAAAGCTTGCGCAGCGCGATGCAACAGCCCTGCGGCTCATCCGCGAATTCGTCAGCACAAATCAACACTCCATTCTGAGGAATGATTGGACTGGCCGTCTCGCCGATGTTCGCGACAGGCTCGGGGAACATGTCATGAACGAATGGAAGGACAATCTTCCGAGCTCGTTGCAATCCAACGCGCTGGATGATATTCGCCACGCGTTGAGCGATGATGTCATCTGTGCAGAACTCTACCGTTATGTTCGCGATTTCGCCTACGACTATCTCCAACACCCTCAAGACCGAGCATTGCAACAGCACGACCGTACAGAAGCATTGCGATACCTAGGGTATGTCCAACAGATCGCTCGTGAGGAAACTCCCGATTCCGGCAATCGTCACTATACTCAGCTACGCGATATCGCGCTTGGTCATCTTCATGAGCCTGGCGGAATTCTTGCGCAGCAGCATAATCCCTCAACAGGATTATTCTCGAGAATCAGCCAATTGTTCAGAAACAGCAGGTTCTCGAAACCTCGACGTCAATAAGCTGGAAGCCCCGGCCACATACGGCATTCAAACATGCAGGGTATTACCACCGCAGCTTGAAATGCCCATCATACTGATTGAGATTTGGATTCGTGAACTCACCTGCCTTCAGCGAACCATCCCACCGCGCATGAAATGCCGCACGGTGCTGACAAGCTTTACCAGCGCTTGTGTCATTGACCGATGCTGATTCTGCATGTCTCTTGTGGTACAACACGGATTGTGGATCGAACACCACAGAATATCCATGTTGGCGTGCCCGCATACAAAAATCAATAGCATCAATCCCAGACGCATATCGTTTATCGAAACTGCCTATTTCGAAGAAAGTCGACCGTCGTATCATTTGGCAAGCTCCGTCGACAGCAGCACAGTCCCAAGGATATAAGAGGGTTCCAAGGTATCCGTCATCCTTATAGGACATCAAATCGCCATAGTTCCCGATACCGTTAGGCGAAATCCACATTCCACCATTCTGCACCAGACCATCATGATCGAGAAGCTTTGCTCCGACAACTCCAACTTCCGGTCGTGCAAAGAAATTCGCCATTGAACGGAGCCAATCTTGATTGGCTACTTCAGCATCGCCATCGAGAAACAGCAACAAGTCACCATTAACTTTGGATGCACCAACATTACATAAAGCTGCATGGCTACTCTCGTTGGTACTCACCAAGTGAATACTAATATCACTACCAGCCACTTCTCTTATTTTTTCTTCTATTATTTCATATTTATCATTGTTTATGACAATCGTAATATCATAATAATTATATTCTGTGACTGCCAGCAATTTCCTAAGATTGCTGACAAAACTAGTGTCT
Source organism: Bifidobacterium sp. LCP19S3_E9 (assembly GCF_052121135.1). Classification (NCBI taxonomy): domain Bacteria; kingdom Bacillati; phylum Actinomycetota; class Actinomycetes; order Bifidobacteriales; family Bifidobacteriaceae; genus Bifidobacterium; species Bifidobacterium sp. LCP19S3_E9. The sequence goes on from NZ_JBQKEV010000005.1 coordinate 180,861, forward strand.
TCTGTTTCCAGCGGGATCACGATGTTGACCCATCGAGTCTCAGCTGTTGGGAAATGTGCACGATAATGAAAATGTCGTTCAGAGTCCTCGACAATAGCCGGAATTCCAATCCTTTGGTAGTGCCGCATCAACGCCAGTCTACCTGCTTGCTGAGCGTAAGGCTTGCTATCTGGATTGATACTTGTTGAATTCCGATGAGTACGCCAATGGTAAAGGATTTTTGGCACATGTACGATGGCGCGAGCCCGCTCAGCACATTTCAACGTCAAATCATAATCTTGGGCGCCGGAAACATCTGCCGGCGACAACTCGACTTTGTTCAGGACTTCTTTGCTGACAACCAGCATATGCGTCACGTAATTATACGAATCCAGTAAATCCTGATTGAAATCAGGCTTCAACATCGGAGTTGAATATCTGCCAGACTCATCCAGAAGATCCTCGTCGCAATATAGCAAATCAGCCTCAGGCTGATGCTGAATGGCACATACGTATCGATATAGCGCATCCGGTTCAATGACATCATCATGGTCTACGAAAGCGATATAGTCACCTACAGACTCCTTTATCCCCACATTAGTGTTCTCTGCGATACTCTTGTTCTCTGCTCGGATCACGCGGAATCTGGCATCGTCTACCTCGCCGAGAATAACATCAATCTGTTCGGACACATCGCTGACATTTACGAATATCACTTCAAAATGTTCATATGACTGTGCCTTGAAAGACTCGATCAGAGCATGCAGGTAGGTTGCAGGCGTATTGTAAACAACTGTGACAATGGAAATCAACGGATGACTACTCCATTGTTCGCAACTTTCGCGTTCATTGCGAACATCCGAATATGTTGCGCGGTGTTGTTCGAACCAAGCATCATACCCGTCATCGAAAGTAACGTATTTCGTATAGTCATGCGCTCCTGAGATGAAACCGCTGAATGTTGAGGCAGGAATACCAACAAAGTTTGGCTCTGCACCGTCTGGACGTGCCGTGATGCACAAAGAAGTAGGCGAATCGGGCATACGAATTGATACCAGGAGTTGTCGCATTTTCCGTTGCGAGTCATGAGGATCAGGTATAACCGAATCCTCAAGAATAACCGGAACGACATCCATTTGTTTTGCGTTGCTGTCAAATACCTCGATATTGCAATGCGAGTGTAAGTTTGCATCTTCCGACATCGGGAAACGAACACACACACGGCACGATACTTCATGCTCCTCTACTGGATAGATGCCGGTCACGTACAGGTATGTTCCGCCCGACAGGCGCCTCTGATCGATGTCACGAATCGCTGATGCAGCCTGTGGCTTTAGCTTGTAGGTCATTCGTGAACGGATACGTGTAGCAAGATATCCAAACGGGATAGCGTACACAATTTCACCGGAAGCTTTTGAAATCAGCTGAATCGACAAACTGACATGGTCAAAGAGAGGAACCGCCAGAACGAACGAGTACGGTTTCCCAGCGTCTTCTTCACCCCAGTGGCGGCGCGCTACGCTGTCTTCTCCTGGGAAGCCGATACGATACAGCGGACACGGCAACTCTGTGCCATCGCCCGTCACCGCCCGTGCCCGAAGCCCGTCCGGGTCGGTCTCACTCGCCACGCAAATATACCCTTTGCCTGCGCCTCTGCACAATGTGGTAACAGTAAATGACATGTGTGCCTCCCGCCTTCTTGTTATCCTCATGTCACGGGGACGGTGTCAACGCAGCGCACTCCCACGAGGTATTAATCCTCTTCTACGGGATGCTGCCGTGTCGCCAATTCCTTATCGAGACTCTCGTATGACATGGATACCTTGTTGATTAACGCGTAATTGTCTTTTCCGTTCTTATCTCGTACCGAGAAATTACACGAGTTGTTCTCATTCGTGAACGCTATCATCTCTGCAGTGGATGCATGTGAGCCGTCCCAAGTATGCATTGAGGCAGTAATGCGAAACTCACCATTGTTGAATAGCGCCATGGGAAGGTGGAAATGTACGGTATGATGTCCTGATTCGATCAAATCAAAACTATCTCCGAATGGAATGCCGCCTCTTCGCAAATCATGCAACGCCAAAGCTACATAGAACGGCTTGTTGCCTCGGTAATCATATTCGACCATGAAGTCAAAACCTCCGGAGATTGAGCATAACGAATCATGAGTCGGAGTAACCGTCAACACTGGAACAGTATCGTTCAAACCAAGCGGATGTTTCGGCTCGTCATCACCATCGTTATTACTGGAGTTCTTCTTCTCTTTCTTCTCCTGTCGGAGATTCTCGAGCGTGTAACGGTCGGCGACATCATCTTTATCACCCGATGCAATAATCTCACCGTCTTTGATGAGAATGGCGTTGTTGCAGTACTTCTTGACCGCATCCATGGAGTGGGTGACCAAAATGACGGTTTTCGTTGGGTCTTTTTTAATCTGTGCGAAAAAGTCATCGCACTTACGCTGGAAGGCTTCGTCACCGACGGCGAGCACTTCGTCGAGCACGAGGATGTCGCCCTGCGCTTTGATGGCAACCGAGAAAGCAAGACGCACCTGCATACCGGATGAATAGTTCTTGAGCTTCTGGTCCATGAAGTCGCCGAGTTCAGCGAAATCGACAATATCGTCGTACATGGCGTCGATCTCGTCCCGGGTGAATCCCAGCAATGCGCCATTGAGATAGACGTTCTCGCGACCGGTGAGTTCCGGGTTGAAGCCGACGCCCAGTTCGATGAACGAGACGAGCTTGCCGTTGACTGTAACCGTGCCCTTATTCGGCACGTAAATCCCGGAGATAATCTTCAGCAGCGTGGATTTGCCTGAGCCGTTGCGGCCGACGATACCGAAGAAATCACCTTGTTTTACCTCGAAGGAGATATCACGCAGCACCTTCTGCTCAGTGAATCCGCTCACCCCCTTCGTCCAGTTGAGGAAGGCCATTTTCAGCCCCGTAGCCTGCTCGGTGGGCAGACGGAACGATTTGGCCACATGCTGCACAGACAGGACGACAGGGCGGTCGTCTTCCTTCTTCGCCGTTTCCTTGCTTGCCATTACAACACCTCCGCGAACTTCGCGCTGTATTTGCGGAACACCATGATGCCGACACCGAGAATCACCGCGGACAGCAGGTACGGAATCAGGCACACCAGCGGGTTATGGACGATATCCCATACCGTGGGAACGTATTGAGGCGACAGCAGATTATGTCGGATATCCATGATCGCCTGTGAGGTAGGGCTCAGCATGAGCAGGCCCGCAGCCCAGCTGAACTCCGGATTGTTCTGGACCATCGAAATCGGGTAGATGATAGGGGTCGCATAGAACAACGCTTGAAGTACGACCTCCCAGATCTGAGCGATATCGCGGAAATACACGAACATCGTCGCCAAGATGAGCGCGAAGCCGAGCGTGACCGCATACAGCTGGATGATGCTGAACGGCACCAGCAGAATGCGCCAGGTGTATTGCGCGTGGGCGAAGAAGCCGAACAGAATCACCACCGCGAGGTTGATGCCCAAGGAAATCATGGAACCCATGGTGGTGGACGCGACCACGATGTAATTGGGGAAATGCACCTTGCGCAGCAGATCGCCACGGTCGACGATCGAATGCATGCTCATGCTCGTCGCTTCGGAGAAGAACCCCCACAAACTGGTACCGCACAGCAGTGAGATGGGGAAGGTTGGGGTTCCATCAGTGAACTTGAGGAACTTGACGAAGACCACATACATGACGGCGAACAGCATCAGCGGCTTGAGCGCCGACCATACCACGCCGAGGAACGATCCCTGGTAGCGGAGCTTGAAGTCGGTCTTCACCAGCTCCTTGAACACCACCATCGCGTAGTGGTATTTCTTCTGTATACGTTCGAACATCTGCTTCACAAAGAACCTACTCTATCAGTCAATACCAACAGACAGCGTCATGGTAGCGCGCCCCGTCCGCGCCTGTTGCAATTCGCATCCAATCAGCACAACTCCCCTACTCCTCCGGCCGCGTGCGACAAGCAGTGGCCTCTTGCACACCCATACGGGTAGACTGGTTCCGAATGATAGCGAAACGAGGAAGCATGCCACAGGTCTCCATTGTGATCCCGGCCTATAATGTAGGCCCGTATCTCCAGCGTTGTCTCGACAGCGTTTGCAACCAGACTCTTCATGACATTGAAATCATCGTTGTCGACGATGCAAGCACGGATGACACCCCGGGAATACTGCAGAAAGCGGCGCAGCAAGACCATCGCATCGTGGCGTTACGGCATGACGAGAACAAAGGCCTCCATCTCGCCCGCAAGACAGGCGTTCTGGCCGCTACCGGCGCATACACGCTCATGCTCGACGGCGATGACGAACTTGACTCGAACATGTGCGAGCAGCTTGTCGCCAGATTCTCGGGAACTCATGCCGACATGCTTCATTTCGGCATTTCGGTGATTGGCGAGAACGGAATCAGCGCCACTGATGCGGCCTCATTCGCCTCTTTCATCAATGCCCCCAGCCAGCTGCTGCAAGGAAGCGACATTCTGCGTGCGACATTTGATGAGAACAACGGCCAGACCATGGATTGGCGGGCCACCCAGCGCATCTTCAACACGGAACTGCTCGTACGCGGATTCAACGCCATGACCGATACCCGTCTCGAACGCGCTGAAGACGCATACGAGATGTTTGTACTTTGCGCGTTGGCTGATTCATGCGCACCAGCTGAAGATATCCGCGGGTATCGTTACCACTACGGTATCGGTGTAACCGGCGTTTCCCAGATTTCCGCTCAACGGTTCGGGGAATTCTGCAACCAGTTCCACGCCTGCATCACAGCATCCGAGGATTTTGCCAAGACGCATGCGGCAATCGATTCCATCGACGATTGCCTGGCCGGATTGAAACATAAGTCCATAGAGCTTCTCGCAAACGACTGGCTGACACGAGTTCCCGAAGAGGAGAAGCTTGCGGCCGCCCAACAGATGAACGACGTGTTCGGCACCGATGTCACATGCCGTGAAATCTGGCGTTTCATCCGTGACAGGGCGTACTCATTCCTCGATTCACACACTGTTCCGCAGCAACAGGACAATCTTTACTATTGGGAACGAATTGCCGATGAGGTCGAAAACGCCGGTCGTCCCTTCTCACCGTCGGAACGTTTCATCTCGATGAAAGACAAAGCGTTGGAACATCTCGGTTATATCGAAAGCAGAGCATTGAAGGAACAATACGACAAGCAGCGCATCCGCATCTTCGTAACCACCCACAAGGAGGTCGACAAGCCGCAGAGCGATATTCTCCAGCCGGTTCAAGTCGGGCCGAAGACCACACGATTCCCGTGGGCGTTCCAAGACGATGAGGGCGAGAACATCGCCGACAAGAACCCGATGTACTGCGAGCTGACCACGCAGTACTGGGCGTGGAAGAACGTCGACGCCGATTATTACGGATTCTGCCATTACCGCCGCTATTTCGACTTCTCGGGTGTTGAGCACAAGGAGAACGCGTACGGTGAGATCATGGATGATTACATCGACGCCGCCAGCATCAAGCGATACGGCCTCGATGACGAATCCATTAAAAAGGCAATCGCTGGTGCCGACGTGGTGACCACGCGTTGGGGCGACCTGCGCGAGATTATCGAGGGCTATGGATCCCCCATCAAGATCTACCAGCATGCGCCGAAGCTCCACCTGCGTGACCTGCGGCACATGTATGACATCCTGTGCGAGATGCACCCGGATTACAAGACCGATGCCGACGCGTTCCTGCACGGGCATCGTTCCTGCTTCTGCAACATGTTCATCATGCGCAAGGATATCTTCCAGGATTATTGCGCATGGCTGTTCCCGATTCTCCAGAAGTTCGAAGAGACGACGGACATGTCCCTGTACAGCAAGGAAGCCCTGCGCACGCCGGGGCATCTGTCCGAACGGCTGCTGAACATCTACCTGATGCATCACAAGCGCATCGGCAGCGGCTGGAAGGTCAAGGAGCTGCAGTGCGTGCACTTCACTCACCCGGAGCCGCATCACCCGCTGGAAAGGCTTTCCGACGAAATCGACCCTGCGACAGTGGTCCCGGTGGTGTTCGCAGCAGACAACAACTATGTTCCGCAGCTGACGACCACCATCTACTCGGCAATGACCAATGCCGATCCTGACCGGTATTATGACGTCACTGTCTTGCAGAAGGACATCGCCTGGGAAAACCAGGAACGTATGCGACAGTTCCTGCTCGGCAGGTTCAAGAACCTGAACTTGCGCTTCGCCGACGTGAGCCGTGAGATCTCAGGCTACGACCTGACGACCAGCAATGCGCATATCAGCATTGAGACCTACTACCGCTTCCTGATCCAGAAAGCCCTGCCGTTCTACGACAAAGTGCTCTACCTCGATTCCGACATCGTCATCAACGGCGACATCGCGCAGCTGTACGACACCGAACTCGGTGACAACCTGCTGGCCGCCGTACACGACATCGATTATCAGGGCAATCTGAACATGAATGACGGCAAGCGACTGAAGTACACGAACGAGAAACTGCACATGAAGCACCCGTTCCAGTACTTCCAGGCAGGTGTGCTCGTACTCAACACGAAGGAGATGCGCAAGGCGTACAGCATCAAGCAGTGGCTGGATTACGCATCAGACCCCGACTTCATCTACAACGACCAAGACGTGCTCAACGCGCACTGTGAGGGCCGTGTCGTGTTCCTTGACTGGTCGTGGAACGTGGTGCATGATTGCGCGAACCGCGTGGCAAACGTGTTCTCCTTCGCACCGAACGATTCCTATGATGCATACATCGCATCCCGCAAGGATCCGAAGATCATCCACTACGCCGGATTCGAGAAGCCGTGGGTGAAACCGGACTGCGATTTCGCGCCCGTGTACTGGAGCTACGCAAGGCAGACACCCTTCTATGAGCAGCTCATCGGCAAAATCGTCTCTCCCAATGCGAAGCCGATCGGCGGCCCGAAGCCACCACGAGCCGTCGGCGAAGACAACGTGCTGAGGAAGGTTGTCGACCCGCTCGCGCCGATTGGGTCACGGCGGCGGGAAGTGCTGAAGAGCTTCGGTCGCGCTGTGCGCGGGCGGTGAGCTGACCGCACTGTCTGTTTTACAACATGTCATCATACGAGAAGGGAAGAAATACAATATGACGGCCGAAACAACAGGCGCGGCGACTGTTCACCCCGTACTGGCAGAACAACAGGCAACCACTCAGGTAAAACGCCACTGGCTGTTCGTCGACGTGTTGAACGTCATTGCGTGTATCGCAGTGGTTTGTTTGCATACATCGCTTGGGGCGTTCCATCCTGAGCAAACGATGCTATGGAAACGTCAAGTCGCCATGCAGTCATTGTTCATCTTTGCCACGCCGATATTCTTCATGATCAGCGGCATGAACTTGCTCGGATATCGCAAGAAATATGACACGGCCACATTTTTCAAGAAACGCGCCTGGCGTACGGGCCGCGCGCTGTTGGTCGGAAGTGTCGTGTGCTACCTGGTATTCGGGCTCTTCCCGTCTTCGTTCTACGGCACTGAATCCATTGCCGACGACTTCGGCATCATCGGTTTCGCGAAGCATTTCCTAACCAATAGCATCAACGATATCTACTGGTTCTTCTACTCGATTCTGTACCTGTATATGCTGACCCCGCTGCTCAGCAAATGCACAGAACGCAAGACCATGCGATATCTTGTTGGATTGACGGGTTTCGTTGCAGTTGTTCTGCCGCTGATCGAACACCTTGGCGTGCCCTCGAAGTACTTCGGGCAACTGTTCGGATGGCCTCTGTTCGCTTCCGTCTCACTACTCTACTTTGCGCTTGGTTACTATCTGAACAACTATGTCATTCCGGTTGTCAAACCACACCTATGGATGGCGTCAATCGCGTTCCTGCTGTCGTCCGCCGCGATGTTCTTTGCCACACTGCTTAATAATGGCTGGCGCTCTGCCGCCGGTTTGAGCAGCGAATATATCAATTATTGGTCCGGTACGACCTCGCCGCTGGCAGTCATCCAGGCAATCAGTCTGTTCCTGATCTTTGCATGGCTTGAGCCGAGATTACGGCACACACCTGCGTCATTCTCAAAAGTGATCCGCATATTGTCAAGCGCGTCGCTTGGCGTGTATCTGTTCCATATTCTGTTGGTTAATCAGCTTCTTGTCATACCAGTACTGCCTAATCTTCCTCTGTTAAGGGGACTTTTGTACTATGCAATAACTGCCATCTTCGTGCTGGCTGTTAAGCAGCTGATTATGAAAATTGAAGAGCAGCTACATAGCAATACTCGTTGATAGACAAGCAAATTCTATTTCATGGCTTACCATAAGGGGTTTAAATTGAGCAAGACAGGATTGTCTATACCACATCTTCATATTAACAGATTTGTTAAGAAATTACGATCAGACAATGGTAATGAAATCTCCAGCAACGATATGAATACTACAAATATTCATTCATGGTATCATGGACTACTCTTCCCAGTAGTTCTTGGTCTACTTTTTGCCTGCGGCACTAATGCAGCTGTCTTCGCAAATATCCCTGTAGCATCTCTTGCATTTTGGGCCCAAGCCTTACTGTTCAGCCTATTATTCATGCTTACGTTCCGCTGCTGCGACAAGCTTGTCATCTATGCGATTTCTCATAGCAGCATTTCCGTTCACACCACAGGATCGGCCAATATCAGCAGGCAATATCATTTTGAGTATTGCGCCAATGTAAAATCATTACTCAGGAATAGCCTTCGTTTTTTCGTATGCTGGGTTCCTTATCTGATACTACTTCGCCCTGGAATCGTGTACTGGGATACAGGTGATCAACTCGCTCAGTATTTCGGTCACTCTGTGTTCGGGCAGGAACCCGGGGTAATATGGGACCATCATCCGTTCCTTGATACTTATCTCTATGGAGCATTCCTCAGCATCGGTAAGTCAATCTTCAACTCGTACAATGCTGGAATCTTTCTGTTTAGTCTGGTTCAAGAATGCTGTCTGGCTATCGCATGCGCATATGCTCTGAGAATTCTGGTTCTAAGAAATCTCGCAATAAAAGTTTATAACATCCTCGCCTGTTTTCTCGCGTTCTTTCCCATCGTTCCAATCACCGGAATGATTATGTCAAAGGATGTAACTTATCTCATTGTTTTTATTGTTTGGACTGCTATGTATGTTGAAATAGCCAGCACCAAGCTCGAAAAGCTCACGCATCCGGTTTTTACAACCCTATTCGTGATTATCACACTCATTCTTCCCTTGACGAAGAAGACAGGTTTGGCTATTGTTGTTTTTTCATTGCTGCTTTTGGTATTCATCAAACACTCCAAAGTATTATTGCGTGTTACATCAGTCTTCATTGCAGTCTTGGCCGTTCTGTCGACGTCCACCGTTGTTCCTAATTTCATATATTCGCACACACGTGTAATCAAAGACGATGGCCCCTCTGCAATTGTGATGCCAATATTGATGCTTGCCCGCGCATCGCATTATCATCATTCTGATATTTCTGAAGAAGAGCGTGCGGCAATAGATGGATATCTCATTAACGATTGGGATTCCATTGGCAAATCCTATGCACCGTTCACATCAGACTCAGTCAGCGGATTCGCATACCAGCCAATGCACCAAACCAGCTCGTTCACCGATTTTGCGAAAGCTTGGATTCGTGTCGGGCTCAGACATCCCGGGACATACATCACGTCATTCTTCTGCGAAGAATCGGGCTGGATTACTTTTGTTGGCAGCACAAGGTGGACTGGATCCACAAGCTACTCGGATACGCGCCCACAACAACTAGAGTTACTCACATCGTCTCACACGAATGAAGATACCTTCGGTAAGGTTATGCCCAGTAATCAGCCCAGCCCATCAAGCTCATTCGTCAGTTCAATAATGAATACCGCAAGAACGACACCGGTGGTAAACGTACTATTCAGTACCGCATTCTGGACCGCTATCATACCGTGCTATTTATGCTATATCTTATGGATTCGAAGAAAGAGTTCACAGAACATAGGTTTCTCAGGAATAATACCTTACTTGTGCTCGACAATACTGCTGTTCGCTTGCCCAATCTCACTCTCGACGACCGGCTCATCTGACCCAACTCGCTATGCTCTCGCGTCCGTATTATTTGCACCATTGATGATAGGATATGTCTATTCAACTCAGAGCGATAACACGAAGTCTTCTGCCTCGACTGGCACTCACGCATTTCTTGCATCCTCGCTATAGTGATACCCGTGCAAGAGAATACTAGGGTCGCGGTGCTTCTGCCGTGCTATAACGAGGAAATCACCATCGGCAAGGTGGTGCGTGATTTCAAGGCCACGTTGCCAAGTGCCGACGTGTACGTGTACGACAACAACTCCACTGATCGCACCGCGGAAATCGCCACCGCCGAAGGCGCGATCGTCCGCAAGGAACCACGTCAAGGCAAGGGCAACGTAATCCGAGCCATGTTCGAGGACATTGACGCCGACGTGTACGTGATGGCTGACGGCGACGACACCTATCCGGCGGACGCCGCCCCGGCCATGGTCGCGAAAATCCTCGAGGGTTACGACATGGTGATTGGCGACCGGTTGAGCTCCACGTACTTCCAGGAGAACAAGCGGCCCTTCCACAACTTCGGAAACCGACTGGTCCGAGGCTCGATCAATGGCCTGTTCGGCGCCCATGTCACCGACATCATGACCGGGTACCGCGCATTCTCCTTCGGTTTCGTGAAAACCTACCCGGTCCTGTCCCGCGGATTCGAGATCGAGACGGAGATGACCATCCACTCACTCAACAACAATCTCCGCCTCTACGAAATGCCCATCCAATACCGTGACCGCCCCGCCGGCTCCGTCAGCAAGCTCAACACCGTGGGCGATGGCATGAAGGTCATGTCGACGATTTTCCGCATGATCCGCGAGTACAAGCCACTCCCCTTCTTCGGTGGGTTGGGCGCAATCATCGGCATCATCGGCATCATTCTCTGCGGGCAGGTGGCATCGGAATTTTGGGCGACCGGCATGGTCGCGCGGTTCCCCACACTGATCGGCGCGGTCATGCTGGTCATTGCAGGACTGCTACTTATTGTCGCGGGAATCATCCTTGATGTCATTGCTAAGAACGACAGGAAGACTTTTATCCTCGAAGCCAACCGTTTCGCGTATCTAAAACGGCATCTGGCCAACCGACACGAGATAGATTGACAAAATGGCAGTAATGCTTGTGGGCGGCACCAATGGCGCCGCCCACAAGCTTATTCCCGCATAGAAGACCGCTCTCCCACGTCTTCTATACACCCTACATGGTCGGTCACTTCCGTACCCAGCGTTGTGCCTTCGTGCCATTCGACGCATATACTTGCACGTTCGCACCATTCGCGGTAGACGCACCAGCAACATCGAGCACAAGACCGTACTTCAGAGCCGAATGCAGAGTAACCGTACCATCGCCGTTAGAAACGGCGACCCACTTCTGCGCCCATGTGTTATTCGACGCATACTGCTGCACGTTCGCACCATTCGCGGTGGACGCACCAGCAATATCGAGCACCTTACCCGAGGCGGCATTGCGAAGCGTAACATACCCTTGGCCGTCGTGCGAAACAATCCAACGCTGCGCACCCGTACCATTGGATTGGTACAGCTGCACGTTCGCGCAATTGGAGCGGGACGCGCCGGACACATCAAGCGCTTTGGAAGCCGACAGCGCGGAAACCACCGTGATCGTACCGTCAGCGAGTACGCCCTTATTTTGAGCAGCGAGATCGTTAATCTTGTCACGCTCGCTCTTGACCCTCGTCACCGTCCACTGCTGGGCCTTCGTGCCGTTCGCGGAATAAATCTGCAGCTTGACCGATGAAGAAGCATTACCAGACGGAATATCGACTGCCTTACCGGAAACATTGCTGGTCAATGAAATCTTGCCATTGCCATAGTCGAGCAGAGACCAGTGCTGTGCGGCAGTGCCATTTGACGCATATTGCTGCACCACGCCTCCATTGCCAGTGGAAGCCCCAGCAACATCCAGAACTTTACCGGAAGCGGTATTCGTGAGGGTATAGACCCCATTACCCACTTGCTGCGCGCTGAATATCTGGGCATCTGAACCATTCGCCCGATATATCTGGATCCTCGCGCCGTTCTGGGTAGAAGCCCCCGGCACATCCATAGTCAATGACGTATTTTCTGCGGATGTAATCTTGAGACTGACATTGGTTGGAATCGCAGCAGTCGCCGAAGACAAGGTGAACTTCTGGGCATTGCTCGCATTCGGAGTGTACAGGCTGATAGAGGTTCCATTGGTTGCAGAACCGTTTGCAATATCAAGTACCCAATTGCCCAATGCCGACTGGATGCAATACCCTGATCCGGTATCTCGGATATACCAGCGTTGCGCTTTGGTTCCATTCGGTGAGTATTGCTGGACCGCTGCATTATTGCCAGCCGCGGCACCCGCAACATCCAACGCCTTGCCACTGAGTGCACTGGTAATCACATAGCTACCATCACTCTGTTTTGTAAATACGAATTTCTGCGCCGATGAACCGTTGGCCTGATATAACTGGGTTCGGGCGCCATTGCTCGTAGACCCCCACTGGATATCTACACCAGACGAATCCCGTACCATCGCATTGAGGTAATATGCACCATCAGGAATCGTAACCTTGGGAAGCGTCCGAACATCGTATACGTTGCTGAAAGCATTCAAATCCACACGGTTGGGAATGCCTGGAATATTCCCGTTATCTGCATACTGCCATCCTCGAAGACCACTGCCGAACCCGAACCCTACATGTCCGCCGTAGCTGGCGACCCAGCGGGTTTTGGAGTGGATATCGCTCGTGTTCAGGGGACCATTGAGATAACTGGCATATGAATAGACGCTCAGATTCGTGAATCCGGCGGAGTTGAGACGCGACCACCACGTGCTCACGAGACCTTGGTAGGCTGCCGGGTCGCTTGGTGGATTGTGCCCGCTCCATACCCACTTCTCCAGGTCATAGAATACGGGGTATGACAAATCTGAAGGGCTAACACCGAGCTGCCGCAATTGCGAAACCAGCGTCTCGGCTTCACGTTGCGCCTGATAATTCTGATATGCATACGAATACCAGTAGATGCCAAAAGGAATGCCGAGTCGTTTGCACTCACTGATATTCTGTCGCGCCTGATAATCCAGGCGATTCCCCCAGCCAAAGCCGAGACGGATAATCACCCCCTGCACCCCATTGGCCTTTGCTTTCACCCAATCAATGGTTCCGTTGTGCTCCGAAACATCGACAACACCTTTGGCATTCTGCGCAAACAGTGAGCCTCCTTTCTCGAAGAAAGCCTGTGCACCCCCGTAGGTTCCCCAATACGCGCCATATTCGTTATTCTGCAACACTGTCTGCTTCACCGATGCCTTCGTGTTGGATTTCAACACAGCGGACATCACATTCGGACCGGCAGACGTCAACGCTTTTGACTTCGATGCCGAAGTCTCAGTGTTCGCCTGGTCCTTGATAGCATTGCGCACGGTCTTCACCGACACCGGGATGAACCGCTGCCCGTTGGTCTTAGCAAGCGGATCAGGAGGTGTGTCCTCAGTACCCACAATCTCGGGATCGGTGACGGTTTCGCCGGTTTCAAGATTCTTCACCGTGCCGTCCTTGGTGACCGCCAAATTCGAAGAGACCACGGTCGCATTGTTCGGAATCGACGAATCCACCGAATCCGGCAGATCTTGGGAAGGATTGCTTGGCATGGCATCACTAGCAGCAGCATTGTCGTCCGCAATAGTTGTTGCTGTGTTACTGCCTGATTGATCAGCCACGGAGTTCGCGGATATCACTGTATCCACCGTCTTGTCCGCCGCAGAACCGGATGTTCCACATGACGCAAGCATGCCCACACAGATGAGAGCAGCAGCGGCAGTCACCACCATGGATCGCATTGTTTTCAAAGTCATGCCGAAGTATTCCTTTCTCCGCCCTATCCGGCAACTCTGCACGCATACGGAAGACGTTGCTCGAATCAGGGCACACCTATGTTGTTATGATATTCGCAGAGCAGGAGAAAGCACCGCAACAATATTGTTATCAGCATAGAACTCATGGCAATGCCAAGGAGTACGATACTTGCTCGTAATGGAAACCAATGGTCAGCCATGATTCGGGGAGAGAAACTCATGGGGAAACATCGCAAAGCGATTGCGCTAGCGGCAGGAGGCATTCTGATTATTGCCTGCATTGTCGCCGCTATTGTCTTCTCGCATTCTTCGGATTCGGACGAGCGACCAGCTAAGCCCTCCGCAAGCAACCAGTCATCTTCAACCACGATACAGCCTTCCGGCACGCCGACCTCAACCAAGATGGCGAAATCGCTCAGCGCAGCATACCAAGCATGTAACAGGGGTGTCGAGTTTGATGAGACTGCGACTACCAAGGAGGCGCTCGTACTGGAGGATAACGGCAAATCGCTTACCGTTTTTTCCGGCAACGCTTCAGACTTTTCCACGCTGAAATGTGTCGCCACTCATCTGAATATACCGGAACACTACACCGCGGAAATGCTCGAGAAGCAAGATAACCCCAGTATGGTGCCCATCAGTTGGGATGGCTATTCCGCCCAGTGGACATACAACACACGAAGCGGACTCGATCTGTACGTCACAAGTAAAGACTGAACAAGTCATGGGGAGCATAATGAAGAAGAAAGACACGGAGACCGGTACTCGGCCGAATAATCGGGTAGCAGCAGTTGCAACAACCTGCATTACAGCGCTATGCCTTGGACTGGCTATGGCTCCGATGTCACCGGCATATGCAGCAAACACCACGACACCCGCGCAACAACAACCAACCAGCGAAAGCCCTGAGGCCGACCACAATCAGCCCACAGATACGGATCCAAATCAACCCGCGGACACGGATCCGTCCGATGGGGCAATTGACGCATATGCCGCCGCACACACATGGCTCGGCGCTCCGACAGCTGAAATCACCGCTGTCACTGCCGTCAACGATGGCGCTATGCGTACATATCAGCATGGTGCCGTCTATTGGTCCGCCAATACCAAGGTTCACTCTGTAGCTTCCAATATCGATAGCTGCTACCAGAAGCATCTGCAGGACCTCGGCTTCCCAGTCAACGACGGGATGAAACTCAACGGAGGGGCGTCCCAGGTCTTCCAATACGGGCAGATCCACTGGTCGCCAAGCACCGGGGCGCACTTCACCAGAGGAGCCATCCAACAATACTGGAGCCAGCGCGGCTGGCAGGACAGCTGGCTCGGCTGGCCCACCGGCGACGAACTCACCGTCAAAGGCGGCGCATCCCAGACCTTCCAACACGGCACCCTCTTCTGGTCCAACAGCACCGGCACACACGCCGTCAAAGGCGACATCCACGGCAGGTACTCAGCCCTGAAGTTCGAACAGGGAATCCTCGGCTTCCCGACCACCGATGAGATCAAACTCAACGGAGGGGCGTCCCAGGTCTTCCAATACGGGCAGATCCACTGGTCGCCAAGCACCGGGGCGCACTTCACCAGAGGAGCCATCCAACAATACTGGAGCCAGCGC